>NZ_LZLU01000091.1:0-33470 GCF_001673415.1 Mycobacterium sp. 1165196.3
GCTGGCCGGCCCGGCGCCCAGCTCGTCGCGCAGCAGGTTGGCCGTCTTGGCGGCCCAGTTGGCCAGCGTCACGCCGGACAGTTCGATGCGCTCGCCGGTGGCGTCGTCGTAGTAGGTGATGCGCGGTCCCACCGGATCGGCCCGCAGCAGCGGATCGAGGATGGCCCCGCTCAGCGTGATCGATTGCGGCACAGGTCGTCAGTTTATGCACTCGGGCTTGTCGGAGCCGGCGGTCAGGATCGGCGATGGCGCCGGAACTCCTGCGTCGGTCGTCACCGCACCGGCGGTCGACACCTTGGCGGGCATGATCGTCGCGTCGCCGGACAGGCCCGAGCCCGGACCGCTGTAGTCGTTGGCCAGCACCACCCGTACCGCGCCCGGCGCCAGCGAGGTGTCGGCGACCACCGGCAGCCCACCCAGTTCCTTGGAGATCTCCTTGGCTCCCAGGTCGTCGCTCTTGGCGGCGCGCACCTGGCTGGTCTTGACGTGCCCGCCGTCGTTGTTGCCGACCGTTCCGGGTGCAAAACCCTTGGCGCTCAACACGTCGGACACCGCCGCGGCCAAGCCGTTGATGTCGGTGTCATTGACGACGCTGGCGGTGGTCTTGGCCGGGGTGTAGGCGATCTCCTCGGTCTTGCCCTGTTCCTGCTCGTGCAGCAGGCCGCCGACCCAGTCGGCGACCTGATGCGGGTCCAGCCGCACCACGCTCTGCATGCCGTCGTCGCTCCAGCCGGCGCCGTCGAGCACCGGGATGGTGGCGAATGCGACGTTGCCACCGGCCAGCTTCTGCATCTGCTGCACGAAATCCATGACGTCCCAACCGGCGGAGATCACCACCGAGCGCTGGACGGCGGCCTCCAGCCGCTTGACCGTGCTGGGGCTGGACAGCGTCTGCCCGGAGATGACCCGGTGGGCCAGCGAGGCCATCACCACCTGCTGGCGCACCACCCGGTCCAGGTCGCCGCGCGGCAGCTCGTGGCGCTGACGCACGAAGCTGAGCGCTTCGGGGCCGCTGAGTCGTTGCGGGCCGGCGGGGAAGTCGGCGCCCGAAAGCGGTTCGAACACCGGCTCTTTGAGGCAGACGTCGACGCCGCCGAGGGCGTCGGTGATCAGCGAGAAGCCCAGCAGGCCGATCTCGGCGTAGTGGTCGACGGTGACGCCGGTGAGGTCGGCGACGGTCTTGATCAGCGCCTCGCGGCCGGCCTCGGTGCCCTGGGCGGCCGCGTCGGCGGCGGAGTCGCCGGCCCTGACCAGCGCGGCGCGCTTGGCCTCCCGGGTCTGGCCGTAGACGCCGTTGATCTTGGTCTTGCCCAGGCCCGGGGCGGCGACGTAGGAGTCGCGCGGGATCGAGATCGCGGTGGCCGACTTCCCGTTGTTAGGGATGCGGATCAGGATGATCGTGTCGGTGTTGGTGGCTTCCTCGTCGCCGGCCTTGAGCGTGTCCAGCTCCTCCTGGGTCAACGGGTTGCCGTGCGCGTCGGTACGGCTGTCGAGGCCGACCAGCAGGATGTCGATCGCGCCGTCGTCGCCGCCCTTGCCCAGCGAGGGCGCGGACATGTGAAAGATGCCGTCTTCGAAGGACCGCACATTGGTCCACGCGATCCCGGTGCCGAGGACGACCGCGAGCGTCAGCGCGGTGGCAATCACACGAACCACACGTTGCACAGGCATCCCACTACATTACTTGCGACACAGGAGCTTCACGGGTAGCCGGCGCCCGCGCGCCCCGGCCTTCGTCCCGGCGTTTCGGGCCATGCCAAACTGAAAACCATGTCAGCCAGGATCGTGATCGCCGGCGCCGGTGGGCAGCTGGGCGGCTATTTGACCTCGTTGGCGGCGACTCAGGGCCGCGACGCGCTGGCGCTGACGTCGTCGCAGTGGGACATCACCGATCCCGCCGCCGCGCAACGGATCGTGCAGCGCGGCGACGTCGTCATCAACTGCGCGGCCTACACCGACGTCGACGGCGCCGAGAGCGACGAGGCCGGCGCGTTCGCGGTCAACGAGACCGGCCCCGGCCACATCGCCGCGGCCTGCGCGAAGGCCGGCGCCCGGCTGATCCACGTCTCCACCGACTACGTGTTCAACGGGGATTTCGGCGGCGCCGCGCCCCGGCCGTACGAGCCCACCGATCGGACCGCGCCGCAGGGCGTGTATGCCCGCAGCAAGCTGGCGGGGGAGCGGGCCGTGCTCGCGGCGCTGCCCGAGGCGGTCGTCGTCCGCACCGCCTGGGTCTACACCGGCGGCACCGGAAAGGACTTCGTCGCGGTGATGCGCCGCCTGGCCGCCGGCGACGGCCCGGTAAACGTGGTCGACGACCAGACCGGCTCGCCGACCTACGTCGGCGACCTGGCCGCCGCGCTGTTGCAGATCGTCGACGACCGCGTGCCGGGCCCGATCCTGCACGCCGCCAACGAGGGCGCCTGCTCGCGGTTCGAGCAGGCCCGCGCGGTTTTCGAGGAATGCGGCGCCGACCCGGCGCGGGTGCGACCGGTCTCCACCGCACAGTTCCCGCGGCCGGCCCCCCGGCCCCCTTACACCGCGCTGGGCAGCGGCCAGTCCGTCGCGGCGGGCCTGCGGCCGCTGCGGCCCTGGCGCCCCGCGCTTGCCGCGGCGCTGGCCGCCGCCCGCGCAGGCACGGATGGCGATGGCGGGGCCGAGCGGCCGGTACCCTCTACGCGTGACTGACGTCCTGCCGGTCGTGACGGTGACCTACTCACCGGGCCCACACTTGGAGCGCTTCCTGGCCTCGCTGTCGCTGGCCACCGAGCGCGAGGTGTGCGTGCTGCTGGCCGACAACGGCTCCACCGACGGCACCCCGCAGGCGGCCGTCGATCGCTACCCCAACGTGCGGCTGTTCCACACCGGCGCCAACCTCGGCTACGGCACAGCGATCAATCGGGCCGTCGCGCAACTGGACCGCGACGGCGACTGGGTGATCGTCGCCAACCCCGACGTGCAGTGGGGACCGGGTAGCATCGACGCGCTGCTCGACGCCGCGGCGCGCTGGCCGCGCGCCGGAGCGCTGGGGCCGCTGGTCCGCGATCCCGACGGGTCGGTGTACCCGTCGGCGCGCCACCTGCCCAGCCTGATCCGCGGCGGCATGCACGCCGTCGTCGGGCCGTTCTGGAAGAGCAATCCGTGGTCGGCGGCCTACCGCCAGGAGCGCCTCGAGCCCAGCGAGCGGCCGGTGGGCTGGCTGTCGGGCTCGTGCCTGCTGGTGCGCCGGTCGGCGTTCGGCCAGATCGGCGGGTTCGACGAGCGCTACTTCATGTACATGGAGGACGTCGACCTGGGCGACCGGCTGGGCAAGGCCGGCTGGCTTTCCGTCTACGTGCCGTCGGCCGAGGTGCTGCACCACAAGGGCCACTCCACCGGCGGGGACCCGGCCAACCACCTGGCCGCGCACCACAAGAGCACGTATCTCTTTCTCGCCGACCGGCATTCCGGCCGGTTGCGCGCCCCGCTGCGCTGGACGCTGCGCGCCTCGCTGGCGGTGCGGTCGCGCCTGATGGTGCGCAGCGCGCTGCGCGCGGCCGGGCGGCAGAAACTCCTAGAAGGGCGACACTGAGGTGGCTGATCTGGTGGGGGGTCCGCAAGTCGATGTGGTGATCCTGGTCGGGGGCAAGGGCACCCGGCTGCGGCCGCTGACGTTGTCGGCGCCCAAGCCGATGCTGCCCACCGCCGGATTGCCGTTCCTGACCCATCTGCTGTCGCGGGTCGCCGCGGCGGGCATCGAGCACGTCATCCTCAGCACGTCGTATCAGGCGGCGGTGTTCGAGGCGGAGTTCGGCGACGGCTCCAAGCTGGGCCTGCAGATCGAGTACGTCACCGAGGAGCGGCCGCTGGGCACCGGCGGCGGAATCGCCAACGTCGCAGGGCATCTGCGGCACGACACGGTAATGGTGTTCAACGGCGACGTGCTCTCCGGGGCCGACCTGGGTCAGATGCTCGACTTCCACTCCGCGCAGGAATCCGACGTCACCCTGCACCTGGTCCGCGTCGGCGACCCGCGGGCGTTCGGCTGCGTGACCACCGAGGAGGGCCGGGTGACCGCGTTCCTGGAGAAGACCCAGGATCCGCCGACCGACCAGATCAACGCCGGCTGCTACGTCTTCTCGCGCGCGGTGATCGACCGGATCCCACGCGGCCGTGAGGTGTCGGTGGAACGCGAGGTGTTTCCCGCGCTGCTGTCGGATCCCGACGTCAAGGTCTGCGGCTACGTCGACGCCAGCTACTGGCGCGACATGGGCACCCCGGAGGACTTCGTCCGCGGCTCGGCCGATTTGGTGCGCGGCATCGCGCCCTCGCCGGCCCTGCACGGCCACCGCGGCGAGCAGTTGGTGCACGACGGCGCGGCGGTGTCGCCGGGCGCGGTGCTGGTCGGCGGGACGGTCGTCGGGCGCGGCGCCGAGATCGGCCCCGGCGTGCGGCTGGACGGCGCGGTGATCTTCGACGGCGTCAAGGTCGAGGCGGGCAGCGTGATCGAGCGCTCGATCATCGGCTTCGGCGCCCGCATCGGCCCCCGGGCGCTGATCCGCGACGGGGTGATCGGCGACGGCGCCGACATCGGGGCGCGCTGCGAGCTGTTGCGCGGCGCCCGGGTGTGGCCGGGTGTCTCGATTCCCGACGGCGGGATCCGCTACTCGTCCGACGTCTAGGGCTGAATCTGCTGAATGTGAAACTAACTTCACACTCGGCGGCCAGCGTGAAGTTAACTTCACACTCGGCGGGCCTGGGCCCGCTCGACCAAATACGCCAGCGCGTAATCCGTTCCGTCCGGTAGGGCGTCGACGGGCCACCACCTCAGATCGTCGGACTCGTCGCTGATCGCGATCCGCGCCCCCGCCGGCGCGTGCGCGACGAATTGCAGATCCAGATGGCGGGTCGGCACCCCCAGCGAGCAGACCACTGGATGCACGTGCACCGCGGCCAGCCGCGGTGGCATCCGCAGCCCGTCGATACCGGACTCCTCGGTGGCCTCGCGCAGCGCCGCGGCGACGATGTCGGCGTCGCCGTCGTCGCAGTGACCACCCAGCTGCACCCACCGGCCCAGGCGGCGATGCAGGGTCAGCAGCACCCAATCGCCGGAGTGGTCGAGCACCAGCGCCGACGCGGTGACGTGGCCGGGCACGCACTCGCGGCGGCAGGCATCGCTGCGGGCGTGCACGAAGGCCAGCACGGCGTGCCGCACCGAATCCTGGGCCGCGTCCGGGGGATCCCAGCCGGACAGCATCGCGATCGCCGACTCCCGGACGCTCATCGCGACCCCCGCCGATTGCGCCTGTCCCGCAGCGACGCCCACGCCGCACGGCAGCCGGCCACCACCTCGGCCGGCAGGCCCAGACCGTCGATCAGCACGCGCCGGTCGACGACGTCGAGCGCCTTGTCGATCTCGTTGGCCTTCAGCAACAGGTCCACGTCGCAGGCCAGCCCGGCATCGGCGAGCGCCGGCGGCGGAATGGGCAGCTGCTCGGCCTCGCGGGGCTCGAGCTCCAAAACGCCCCCGCCATAGCTGCGGCCCAGGATCTCGGCGAACGCGAACGTCGCGCTGTTGTGGAACACCGCGGCCAGCGCGGCCGGATCGACGGGGACATCGGAGCCGGCGGTCAGGCGCACCCGGTGCACGGTATCGGTGCTCGTGGCCGCCGCGGCGTTGACGGTCAGCCGCGGCGCCCGGTGAATCTGGCGCAGCAGGAACAGGTCGGGCTGCCACGGCGACGGCGTGCGCCACCAGGGCTTGCGGATCGAGCACTTGTAGCCGCGGTGCACCCCGGCGGCCTCACCGGCGCGGATGTGGGCGCTCAGCGCGGCGTCGGCCGGCTCGGGCGGCGCGTTGAGCAGCCAGCTGCGGTGCCCGGCGGCGACATCGCTTGTCCGGCAATCGGTGTCGTAGATCAGCCCGGACAGCTGGGCGCTGCGCGAAACGAGCGGGACGCAGTGCGGCCGCAACCCCAGCTCCCCGGCCCGGGCGTCGGTGAACGTGAAGAAGGCGTTGCGCCCGGTCACGATGCCGACGTCCACCTCGGCGAACGAGCCGAGCTTCGACAGGGCGCCGGAACCCTTGAGCTCGCGCAGCAGCCCGATCGCGGCGGGGTCCAGAAAGTACTTGGTCCACTTCTCGTTTTCGTGCAGCAGCGCGGGCGCCCATTCGGCGTCCAGGTCCGCGCGCGCCAGCGCCTCGGCGTCTCGCAGGTGCACGGTGCGGATGCGGGCGGGGCCGGGGCCCACCACGCCGCAGAACAGCACGACCTCCTGCAGGATGCCGTCGAACACCAGGCGCTCGAAGGTCAGCAGGGTGATCTCGCGGAATCGGCTCAGCAGGAACTCGCGCAACTGTGCGGCGTAGGTGACCTGGAGCAGCTCGGCCGGCAGCACCAGACCCACCCGTCCGCCGTCGCGCACCAGCACGGTGCTCGCCACCACGAACGGAACCCAGGCGTTGGTCAGCCGGGTGGGGCGCAGGCCCTCGCGCCGCATCACCTCCAGCGCCGGATCGCGCTGCGGCGCGGGCCAGTTGCCGAACCGGATGTAGGGCGGGTTGCCGGCGACGCCGTCCCAGCCGCCGGGTTCGGCGGTGGCAAGCCAGCCGAACAGGCTCGCGTTGTCGACGGGCGCGAACCGGCGCGACTTGGCCGCCTCGCCCGCGATCAGCTCCACACCGCGGACCTCGTCGCTCAGGCCGGCCAGCTCGCGCAGGATGGCGCCGTCACCGCAGGAGGGCTCGACGATCCTGGGCCCGGCCTCGCGGACCCAGCCGGCCAGGAAGCGGGCCACCGGCGCGGGGGTGTAGTAGCCGCCGCGGAGCTTGTCGGCCGTGGCCGCCGCCTTGCCCGCGAACGTCATGGGCTCAGTATCTTTCGAAAATCCGGCATCACTTGCGGATCAGCAGATCACCGGTGTCCGCCGGATCGCGCGGCCCGGCCGGTTCGGCGGCGTAGCCGATGGCGATGGCGCCCAACGGCTCCCAGTCGGCGGGCAGGTCGAGCTCGGCGCGCACCAGGTCGGCGGCGAAGATCGTCGAGCCGATCCAGCAGCTGCCCACCCCGCGCACCGCCAGCGCGACCAGCAGGGCCTGCACGGCCGCACCGACCGCCACGGTGAACATGGTGTGCTCGGCGTCGGTGCGCGCGGCGTCGGGGTAGGAGTGGGCGCCGTCGGGCACCAGGAACGGGATGACGACCTCGGGCGCGTCGTAGAGGATCTGGCCGCGCGCCACCCGGCGGTCGATCGAGTCGGCGGGCCGGCCGTCACCGGCGAGGTCGGCGCGCCACTTGTCCTTCATGCGGTCCAGCAGCCGGGTCCGGGTGGCCGGGGTCCGCAGCCAGACGAACCGCACCGGGCGGGTGTGGTGGGGCGCCGGCGCGGTCAGCGCCTCGGCGACGGCGGCCTCCAGCAGGTCGGCGGGCACCGGCTCGGCGCTGAACCGGCGCACCGACCGGCGCAGCAGCTGCGCCTCGCGCCGGCCCATGTCGAGGGCCTCGGCGGTGCCGAGCCAGAACAGGTCCTCGGTGCCCGGCCGCAACAGCCGCCGCGCCGTCGACCCGTCGTCGGTCACGGACAGCCCGCGCACCACCGCGACCGGCATCGCGGTCAGCTTGCCCTTGACCAGGTCGGCGGCCGCGGCGATCTCGTCGGCGATCGCCACCTCGGTGACCAGCAGCTCGTTGCCGTGCTGGTCGACGGCCCCCGAATAGCCGTGCAGCACAGCCAGACCCGCCGCGCCCACCGCCGCGTCGGTCTGGCCGTTGCGCCAGGCGCGCCCCATCGTGTCGGTGATGACGACGGCGACCTCGACCCCCAGCCGCTCGCGCAGCGCCGCGCGCAGCGCCGCGGCGCTGCCGTCGGGGTCGACCGGCAGCAGCGCCAGTTCGTCGCGCCCGACGTTGGACCCGTCCACGCCCGCGGCGGCCTGCACCAGGCCGATCCGGTTCTCGGTGATCAGGGTCCGGCCCTTGCGGGCCAGCACCCGGACGGCCTCGTCGTCGACCAGCTTGCGCCGCAGTCGGTCGCGCTCCTCGGGATCGCGCGGCGCCGGCACCAGCCGGCCCTCGCACTTGGACACCACCTTGCTGGTGACCACCACGACGTCGCCGTCGCGCAGCCACGGCGCGACGGCGGCCAGCGCCGCGCCCAGATCGTCGCCGGGCCGGAATTCGGGCAGCCCGGCCACGGGCAGGATTTCGATCGCGGCGGCGGCGCCGTGCTCGCCGGCGCGCGTCACGGGCTCACCCCCGCCAGGTCCAGTCCGGCGCGGACCATCTCGGCGGTCGCCTTGGGATCGGTCATCACCAGCGGCACCGAGCGCATCGCCACGCCGTCGATGTCGGCGCGATCGTCCTCGCTCACCAGCCAGCCGTCCAGGATGCCGGTGTCGCGCCGGGCGCCGTAGTGGCGGCCGACCGCCTCGGCGGTGGACTCGACCCCGATCACCGACAGGCAGGCATCGGCCATGCCGCGCAACGGCTTTCCACCGATGATCGGCGAGTAGCCGACGATCGGGGCGCGCGCCGCGCGCAACGCGCCGCGGATGCCGGGCACCGCCAGGATGGCGCCGACGCTCACCACCGGGTTGGACGGCGCCAGCAGGATGACGTCGGCGTCCGCGATGGCCGCCGTGGCATCGGTTGTGGCGGTCGCCTTTTCGGCGCCGACGAACGCGAAGCTGTGGGTGGGCACCTGGGCCCGGTAGCGCACCCACCACTCCTGGAAGTGGATGGCCCGCCGGCTGCCGTCGTCGGGATCGGTTATCACCACGTGGGTCTCGCAGCGGTCGTCACTGGCGGGCAGCAGCCGCGCGCCGGGCTGCCAGCGGTCGCACAGCGCGGTGGTGATCCGCGAGAGGGGATAGCCGGCATTGAGCATCTGGGTGCGCACCAGGTGGGTGCCCAGGTCCCGATCGCCGAGTCCGAACCAGTCCGGCTGCACCCCGTAGCGCGCCAATTCCTCTTTGGCGTGCCAGGTTTCGTCGCGGTGACCCCACCCTCGCTCCGGATCTACACCTCCACCTAAGGTGTACATGCAGGTGTCCAAATCGGGGCAGACCCGCAGTCCGTGGATCCAGGCGTCATCGCCAATGTTGACGATCGCCGTCAGCTCGTGACTGCCGGGTTCCGTGTCCGGACGCCGTTGCGTTTGAAACTGACCGAGCCCAAACAGCTGTTGAACCCCCAGCAGGAAGCGGGCGCCGCCAACCCCACCGACCAGAACGGTGACCTTCACATTGCACGACAGTACTGTCCGGCGAGCGTGCCGTGGCGGGCCCGTCGGGGCTGCCTCAAAGTTGCGGTTCCCCAGCGCTTGTGGGCAACGTGTGGGAAAGTTGAGGGCTGTGTGATCGACACGCCGAAGGCGCAAGACAACAGAAACGCCGAAATTCGATCACGAGATGGTATGGAAATGCGCCGAAGTGCTTGACCCGGCAGATCAACCCGTGTCTAATCACAACAGTGTCATTTCCCGGTTGGCCGGCCGACTCCGGTGTCGCAGACCGAGATTCGATCACTTGTTCGAATTGTCTGTACATCAGAACAGTGGGAAACCAATCACTCTCTCTCCAATCAAGCTGAGGAGGCGGACGACCGTATGTCTTACGAAACTTTTCGAGGCGCCATGGCGAGCACGCCGCACACTGACATCGACCCGGCACTGGACCGCCCCGCTCGGCCCCATTTGACCGTGGTCCCTGATGCCCCAATCGCTTTCGAGCCCGAGCCCATGCCCGAGCCGGCCGCCGATCAGTGGCAGGACCGGGCGCTGTGCGCCCAGACCGACCCCGAGGCCTTCTTCCCCGAAAAGGGTGGTTCCACCCGCGAGGCCAAGAAGATCTGCCTGGGGTGCGAGGTGCGTCATGAGTGCCTCGAGTACGCCCTCGAGCACGACGAGCGCTTCGGCATCTGGGGCGGTTTGTCCGAACGCGAGCGCCGCCGCCTCAAGCGCGGCATAATCTGACGCACGCTGATTGCAACGCGCGCTGAGCGTTAAGCCTCCAGCGCTCCACGCGCGACGCGCAGCGGAAAAGTTATTCGTCGTCGATTGTCGGATCGATGACCGACGGCTCAACGTCGAGATAGATGGCGACCTGGGCCACCAGGATTTCGTGCAGCAAGTCGCCGAGTTCGACGGTGTCCTTCGCCCGTCGTTCAATCGGCTTGCGGAACAACACAATTCGCGCCCGCGTGGAGTTACCGCGGATGTCGACGCCGGCCGGGATCAAGCGCGCCAGCGGGATCGGCCCGTCGGCGATCACCTCGGGTGGCCACTGCACACTGTCGGGATCCTTGGCCGAGATGCGCGGAATCTCGTCGACCGCCACGTCCAGTTCGCCCAGCCGGTCGGCCCAGCTCCGCTCGATGGGTTCGTAGGCCTCCAGCACCGCCATGTCGAACCGCTCGGCGCGGCTGCGCCAGCCCGGCACGGTGGGGGGCAACAGCGGGCCGCGCATATCGCGCCCGCGGCGGAAGGGTCGATGGGTCGCGGCTCGGCGCGGCGCCGATCCGTCGTAAAACCGATCTCTTCGCGGGGAGCTGCGCGAATCGCCCACGCGCCGATGGTAACGGTTGCACATCGAGGGCCGGTCGGTTGCGCGTGTCCGGCGCTTCGGGGGCGTTTGCGCACGATAGCCTTTCGCTCGTGAACGTTCCCCGTCGCTGTTGCCGGCCCGGGTGCCCGCACTACGCCGTGGCGACCCTGACGTTCGTCTATTCGGACTCGACGGCAGTCGTCGGTCCGTTGGCGACCGCGCGGGAACCGCATTCCTGGGACTTGTGCGTCAACCACGCCGGCCGGATCACCGCCCCCCGCGGATGGGAGTTGGTGCGCCATGCCGGCCCGCTGCTCGCCGAGCCCGCCCACCCCGATGAGGACGACCTTGTCGCCCTCGCCGACGCGGTGCGCGAGGGAAGCAATCGCGCCGCGCCGTACGCCGTGACACCGGTGAACGGCTTCGCCGATGCGCACATCCAGCACGGCGGCGCCCAGGCCACCGCGCCCAGCAGCAGCGTGCTCGCACCGCCCGAGCACCGGTCCGGACGGCGCCGCGGGCATCTGCGCGTTCTGCCCGATCCCAGCGACTAGCTAGCCTCTGGTTCGTGGCCCGATAGGCTGACGGCCAAGAGTTCACGTCGTCAGGAGTCCCGCATGTCTCGGCCCGCCGCGACAGTCCACCGTGTCGTCAAGGCGTACGACGTGCGTGGGCTGGTCGGCGAAGAGCTCGACCAGCCGCTGGTCACCGATCTCGGCGCAGCCTTCGCCAAACTGATGCGCGCCGAGGGCGCCGGACAGGTCGTGATCGGCCACGACATGCGGGACAGCTCGCCTGCGCTGGCCGCCGCGTTCGCCGACGGCGTGATACGCCAGGGGTTGGACGTGGTGCGCATTGGCCTGGCATCCACCGATCAGCTCTACTTCGCCTCCGGGCTGCTGGACTGCCCCGGCGCGATGTTCACCGCGAGCCACAACCCGGCGGCCTACAACGGCATCAAGCTGTGCCGGGCGGGGGCGAAGCCGGTCGGTGCCGACACCGGACTGCGGCTGATCGCCGACGACGTGATCGCTGGCGTCGACGGCTACGACGGCGACCCCGGCACCGTCAGCGATCGCGACGTGCTGGCCGACTACGGGCAGTTCCTGCGGTCGCTGGTGGACACCGCCGGGCTGCGCCCGCTGCGGGTGGCCGTGGACGCGGGCAACGGCATGGCCGGCCTGACCACGCCCGCGGTCCTGGGCCCGATCGGCTCGATCACGTTGCAGCCGTTGTACTTCGAGCTGGACGGCTCGTTCCCCAATCACGAGGCCAACCCGCTCGACCCGGCCAACCTGACCGACTTGCAGGCCTTCGTGCGCGAGACCGGCGCCGACATCGGGCTGGCGTTCGACGGAGACGCCGATCGCTGCTTCGTGGTCGACGAGCGGGGCAACCCCGTGTCGCCGTCGACGGTGACCAGCCTGGTGGCCGCCCGCGAGCTGGGCCGCGAGATCGGCGCGACGATCATTCACAACGTGATCACCTCGCGCGCGGTGCCCGAACTGGTCGCCGAGCGCGGCGGCACGCCATTGCGGTCCCGGGTGGGGCACTCCTATATCAAGGCGCTGATGGCCGACACCGGCGCGATCTTCGGCGGCGAACATTCGGCGCACTACTACTTCCGCGACTTCTGGGGCGCCGACTCCGGGATGCTGGCGGCGCTGTACGTGCTCGCCGCCCTCGGCGAGCAGGACCGCCCGCTGTCGGAGCTGACCGCGGACTACCAGCGCTACGAATCCTCCGGCGAGATCAACTTCACGGTGGCCGACGCGGCGCGATGCACCGAAGCGGTGCTCAAGTCGTTCGGCACCCGGATTCACTCCCTCGATCACGTCGACGGGGTGACGGCCGACCTCGGCGACGGCAGCTGGTTCAACCTGCGCAGCTCCAACACCGAGCCGTTGCTGCGGCTCAACGTGGAGGCGCGCACGGCCGAGGACGTGGCCGCGGTCGTCGCCCAGATCAGCAACGAGATCAGCGCGGCCTCGGCCAACGGGTCGGGCGCGAAGGCCGCGCCGTGAACGCGACCCGGGCGGTCGATCTCGAGGACACCGACGGCCTGCTGGCGGCCGACCGCGACGGCCTGCTGCGCGCGGCGTCGTCGGCGGGTGCGCAGGCGCGCGCGATCGCCACCGCGGTCGACGAGGGCGCGCTGGACCCGCTGCGCGCCGACGATCGCCCGCGCAGCGTCATCTGGGTGGCCGGCCGCGGTACGGCCGAGAGCGCCGGGACGATGCTGGCCGCGACGCTGGGTGGAGCGGCGTCGCAGCCCTTCGTGTTGGCCGGCGAGGCACCGCCGTGGGTGGGCCCGCTCGACGTGCTGATCGTCGCGGGCGGCGATCCCGGCGATCCGGCGCTGGCCGCCGCGGCCGCGACCGGTCTGCGCCGCGGCGCCCGGGTGGTGGTGGCGGCGCCGTACGAGGGCCCGCTGCGCGACGCCACCGCCGGGGGCGCGGCGGTGCTGGCGCCCCGGCTCTGGGTTCCCGACGAGTTCGGGCTGTGCCGGTATCTGGCCGCCGGCCTGGCGGTGGTGCACGCCCTGGACCCGCGACCGACCGTCGACCTGGGCTTGCTCGCCGACGAGCTGGACGCCGAGGCGCTGCGCAACAGCGCCGCCCGGGAGCTGTTCACCAACCCGGCCAAGCTGCTGGCCGCGCGGATCGCCGAGCGCCAGATCGCGCTGGCGGGTGATGGCGCCGCGACGCTGGCGCTGGCCCGGCACGGCAGCTCGGTGCTGTTGCGGGTCGCCAACCAGGTGACGCCGGCCACCGGGCTGGCCGACGCGCTGGTCGCCCTGCACGCCGCGGCGTCGGCTGGTTCCGGGGACGGCTTCACCGATCCCGACGCTGCCCTCTTTCACGACGAAGAGATCGACGGACCGCTGCCGCAGCGGTTGCGAATACTGGCCGTCGTCCTGGCGGCCGAGCAGCCGGGCGTCGCCGCCCGCACCGCCGGCCTGGACAACGTCTACCTGCTCGCCGCCGAGGATGTGCCCGACGGGCCCGGCGGCTCGGCCGGCTACGGCGTTTCGCCGGCGCTGGGGGGCCCCGGTAGTCCCGAGCAGCAACTGGCAGTATTGGCCGTCCGACTGGAAATGGCCGCGGTTTATATGCGACTGGTGCGGGGATAGATACAACAGTGGAACTGCTTCGCGGGGCCTTGAGAACGTACGCCTGGGGTTCGCGTACCGCCATCGCCGAGTTCACCGAACGACCGGTGCCGGCGGCGCACCCCGAGGCCGAACTCTGGTTTGGGGCGCACCCGGGTGATCCGGCCTGGCTCGAGACCGACAACGGCGAAATCACGTTGCTCGAGGCGCTGGTCGAGGACCCGGAGGGACAGCTCGGGCCGGCGTCGCGGGCCCGTTTCGGCGATGTGCTGCCGTTTTTGGTCAAAGTGCTGGCCGCCGACGAGCCGCTGTCGTTGCAGGCCCATCCCAGCGCCGCCCAGGCGGCCGAGGGCTACATGCGCGAGGAGCGGGTCGGCATTCCGCTGACCTCACCGGTGCGCAACTACCGCGACACGTCGCACAAGCCCGAGTTGCTGGTGGCGCTGCACCCGTTCGAGGCGCTGGCCGGCTTCCGGCAGGCCTCGCGCACCGTCGAGCTGTTGCGGGCGCTGGCCGTCTCCGACCTGGACCCTTACATCGACCTGCTCAACGACCAGTCCGACGCCGACGGCCTGCGCGCGCTGTTCACCACGTGGATCACCGCGCCGCAACCCGACATCGACGTGCTGGTGACCGCCGTGCTGGACGGCGCGATCGCGTACCTGAGTTCGGGGGCGACCGAATTCGCCGCCGAGGCCAAGACCGTGCTCGAGCTGGGCGAGCGCTATCCCGGCGACGCCGGGGTGCTGGCGGCGCTGCTGCTGAACCGCATCACCCTGGCCCCGGGCGAGGCCATCTTCGTCTCCGCCGGCAACCTGCACACCTACCTGCGCGGTTTCGCGGTGGAGGTGATGGCCAACTCCGACAACGTGTTACGCGGCGGGCTGACCCCCAAGCACGTCGACGTGCCCGAGCTGCTGCGCGTGCTGGACTTCGCGCCCACCACCGAGGAGCAGCTGCGCCCGCCCATCCGCCGCGAGGGTTTCGGCCTGATCTATGAGACGCCGACCGACGAGTTCGCCGTCGCCCTGTTGCAGCTCGACGACGAGTACGTCGGCCACGAGGTGGACGCGACGTGCAGCCATGACGGCCCGCAGATCCTGTTGTGCAGCCAGGGCTGCACGACGGTGCACGGCAAATCCGGCTCGCTGACGCTGAAGCGGGGGATGGCCGCCTGGGTCGCGGCCGACGACGCCCCGATCCGGCTGGTCGCGCACCAACCCACCAAGTTGTTCAGGGCGACGGTGGGGTTGTGACGGGGGCCTAGGCCCGATCGTGGCGACCCGCCTCGCCCGGCTGCGCCGCGCTCGCGATCGCCACGCGCTCTTTGGCGGCCTGACGCCGCTCGCCCAGCCAGAGCCGCAGATTGTGCGCCATGGCACGGCCGATGATCCGCGGCGGCGGAACCATATAGAGGCTGTCGAGCAGCGAGAAGCGCCGCAGGAACCATTCCGCCAGCACGGGATCGGTCTCGGCGGCGCCCAGGAATTGGTCGAACAGCGCCCCGGAGGGCCGCCACCACCAGGGGACGGTTCCCTTGGTGCCGGCGTGGTGGAACGTGACGTCGCCGATCGCGTTCATCGTCCACACCGGGAAGGTGCTCTTGGCGGTGGCCCGGTTCAGCGCCGCGGCCACCTGGTCGTCGGGCAGTTGCAGGGCCCGGCGCAGATGACCGGCCTGCAGCGACGTCATCGTCATGCCCTGCCCGAAGGTGGGGTTGAAGCTGGCCACCGCGTCGCCGAAGGCGAGGATGCCGGCCGGGAGGCGCTCCAGCTTGTCGTAGCGGCGCCACTTGCTGGCCGGGAAGGCGTGAAACGCCGGATCGCCCAGCGGTTCGGCGTGCGTCAGGGCGGCGTTGAAGTGGTCCGGAAGCAGCCGGTGCGCCAGCTCCAGCATCTCGGGAAAGGTCTTGGGCGGTTTGGCGTTCGCCACGCCGAACGTGGTCAGCACCCAGGTGCCGTCCTCGTAGCACAGCATGCCCATGCCCAGGGACTCGTCGTGGGAGGCGCCGGCGACCACCACCTTCTCCGCGATCAGCCCGTCGGGGATGCGGAACTGCTGGGTGGCGTAATGGATGCCGATGTTCATCTCTTGCTCGACGGGACGCTGGAATCCCCACTGCTCCAACCACACCGGCAGCCGGGTGCCCCGGCCCGCCGCGTCGACGACCAGGTTCGCGGCCACGAACTCCTGATCGCCGCCGTCCGGGCCGGCGGGATCCAGCAGCACACCGGTCACCCGCTGTCGCGCCGGGTCGAAGCGCGGCTCGGCCACCGAGCGCCGCGCCACTGTCACGTTGTCGATGCCGAGGACGCGCGTGCGTAACTGCCATTCGAGGTGCGGGCGGCTGGGCACGTAGGCGGTGAACTCGTCGCGCAACGTGCTGCCGGTGCCCAGCACGTGGCCCGCGGCGCCCAGGTGGATGCAGTCGGGCCGGTTTTCCAGTTTGGGGACACCGGCGGCGACCATGTCGTCCAGCAGTCCGGGGAACAGGTCCTCGAATTCCATGGCCCCGCGCGCCATCAGCATGTGCAGGTGCCGGTCCTGGGGCACCGTCGCCCGGTTCGCCGGTTCGGCCGGCAATTCGTCGCGTTCGTACACCGTCACCCGCGAATACGCCTCGGCGAGCGCCCGCGCGGCGCAAAGGCCGGCGATGCTCCCGCCGATGACTACGGCGTGATCCCTGGCCGTTGCTGTGCTGTCCGGCATTGGCGGAGAGTACCCAGTACTGTGACGGACCAATGGCTCCCAGCGTTGGGAAAGGGCTGATGCATGGCCAATCGATGGCGGACCAAGTC
Organism: Mycobacterium sp. 1165196.3; assembly: GCF_001673415.1. Lineage (NCBI taxonomy): Bacteria > Bacillati > Actinomycetota > Actinomycetes > Mycobacteriales > Mycobacteriaceae > Mycobacterium > Mycobacterium sp. 1165196.3. The sequence continues at coordinate 16,433 of NZ_LZLU01000091.1, forward strand.
GATCGAGCAATCAATCGCCGACACCGACGAGCCGGACACCAAGCTGCGTAAGGACCTGACCTGGCGAGACCTGGTCGTCTTCGGCGTCGCGGTGGTGATCGGCGCGGGCATCTTCACGGTCACCGCGTCCACCACCGGGGACATCACCGGCCCGGCCATCTGGGTGTCGTTCGTGATCGCGGCGGGCACCTGCGCGCTGGCCGCGCTGTGTTACGCCGAGTTCGCCTCGATGTTGCCGGTGGCCGGTAGCGCCTACACCTTCTCCTATGCCACCTTCGGGGAGTTCCTGGCCTGGATCATCGGCTGGAACCTCGTGCTGGAACTGGCGATCGGCGCCGCCGTGGTGGCCAAGGGCTGGTCGAGCTATCTGGGCACGGTCTTCGGATTCGCCGGCGGCACGGCCAGCTTCGGCGGGGCCCAGGTCGACTGGGGGGCGCTGGTGATCGTCGGCGGCGTGGCGACCCTGATCGCGCTGGGCACCAAACTGTCATCAAGGTTTTCCGCGGTGGTCACCGCGATCAAGGTGTCGGTGGTGCTCTTCGTCGTGGTGGTCGGCGTCTTCTACATCAAGCGCGCCAACTATTCGCCGTTCATCCCCAAGCCGGAGGCCGGTCGCGAGGCCAAAGGCATCGACCAGTCCGTCCTGTCGCTGCTGACCGGCGCGCACAGCAGCCACTACGGCTGGTACGGCGTGCTGGCCGGGGCGTCCATCGTGTTCTTCGCGTTCATCGGGTTCGACATCGTCGCCACCATGGCCGAGGAGACCAAGAACCCGCAGCGCGACGTGCCGCGGGGAATCCTGGCGTCGCTGGGCATCGTGACCCTGCTCTACGTCGCCGTCGCGGTGGTGCTGTCGGGCATGGTGTCCTACACCGAACTCAAGACGGTCCGCGGCCGCGGGCAGGCGAACCTGGCCACCGCCTTCACCGCGAACGGCATCCACTGGGCGAGCAAGATCATCTCCATCGGTGCGTTGGCGGGCCTGACCACCGTGGTGATGGTGCTGATGCTCGGCCAGTGCCGGGTCCTGTTCGCGATGGCGCGCGACGGCCTGTTGCCCCGGTCGCTGGCCAAGACGGGTGCGCGGGGCACGCCGGTGCGGATCACCGTGCTGGTCGCGCTGGTGGTGGCCGTGACCGCGTCGGTGTTTCCGATCACCAAGCTCGAGGAGATGGTGAACGTCGGAACCCTGTTCGCCTTCGTGCTGGTCTCGGCCGGCGTGATCGTGCTGCGCCGCACCCGGCCGGACCTGGAACGCGGTTTCAAGGCGCCGTGGGTGCCGTTGCTCCCGATCGCGTCGATCGCCGCCTGCCTGTGGCTGATGCTCAACCTCACCGCGCTCACCTGGGTCCGGTTCGGGGTGTGGCTGGTGGTGGGCACGGCGATCTACGCCGGCTATGGCTACTGGCACTCGGTGCAGGGCCGGCGGGAGGAAGGGGAGGCCGAGCCCAGCGACTCGCTCGAGGTCGATCCGCACAGCCCGGTGCCCTAGCCGCAGCTGCTTTACAAAACCGCGGTGTTTGTCTAGACAGAAGACGCAAACAGCGGTATTGTCCAACCTTAACGTGGCGTGACTCACAAGGAGGTTTGGCAGATGACCACATTCGAAGCGCAGCTGGGACAGGAAGCCGACCCGCTCGCCTGGCGGGATAAGAAGCGTCGCCTGTGGCTGATGGGGCTGATCGCGCCGACGGCGCTGTTCGTGATGTTGCCGCTCATCTGGGGCCTCAACACGTTGGGCTGGCACGCCGCCGCGCAGGTGCCGCTGTGGATCGGGCCGATCCTGCTCTGGGTCGTGTTGCCGATCCTCGACCTGCGTTTCGGTCCCGACGGGCAGAACCCGCCCGACGAGGTCATGGAGCGGCTGGAGAACGACAAGTACTACCGCTACTGCACCTACTCCTACATCCCGTTCCAGTACCTCAGCGTGGTGATGGGCGCCTACCTGTTCACCGCCTCGGACCTGGGCTGGCTCGGCTTTGACGGCGCGCTCAGCTGGGCGGGCAAGCTGGGCCTGGCCCTGTCCGTCGGCGTGCTCGGCGGCGTCGGCATCAACACCGCGCACGAGATGGGCCACAAGAAGGACTCGCTGGAGCGCTGGCTGTCCAAGATCACCCTGGCGCAGACCTGCTACGGCCACTTCTACATCGAGCACAACCGCGGCCACCACGTGCGCGTCGCCACCCCGGAGGACCCCGCGTCGGCCCGCTTCGGTGAGACCTTCTGGGAGTTCTTGCCACGCAGCGTCATCGGCAGCCTGCGCTCGTCGCTGAAGTTGGAGGCGCAACGGATTCGCCGGCAGGGCGCCAGCCCCTGGAACCCGAAGACGTACGCGTCCAACGACGTCCTCAATGCGTGGCTGATGTCGGTGGTGCTGTGGGGCGCGCTGATCGCGGTCTTCGGCCCGGGCCTGATCCCCTTCGTCGTGATCCAGGCCGTCTTCGGGTTCAGCCTGCTCGAGTCGGTCAACTACTTGGAGCACTACGGGCTACTGCGGCAGAAGAATTCGAGCGGTCGCTACGAGCGGTGCACCCCGGCGCACAGCTGGAACTCCGACCACGTGGTGACCAACCTGTTCCTGTATCACCTACAGCGGCACAGCGACCACCACGCCAACCCGACCCGGCGCTACCAGACGCTGCGCAGCATGGCGGGTGCGCCCAACCTGCCGAGCGGGTACGCGTCGATGATCTCGCTCACCTACTTCCCGCCGCTGTGGCGCAAGGTGATGGATCACCGGGTGCTGGCGCACTACGACGGCGACATCACCCGCGTCAACATCGCGCCGCGGCTGCGCGAGAAGCTGCTGGCGAAGTACGCCGCATGACCGCCTACCGCTGCCCGGGGTGTGACTACGTCTACGACGAAGCGAAAGGCGAACCGCGGGAAGGCTTTCGGCCGGGCACGCCCTTCGCCGACATCCCCGAGGACTGGTGCTGCCCCGATTGTGCGGTGCGCGAGAAAGTCGATTTCGAACTATCAGGAGTGAACCGATGAACGAGGACTACAAGCTGTTCGTCTGCGTGCAGTGCGGATTCGAGTACGACGAGGCCAAGGGCTGGCCGGAGGACGGCATCGCCCCGGGGACCCGCTGGGACGACATCCCCGAGGACTGGAGCTGCCCGGATTGCGGTGCGGCGAAGACCGACTTCGAGATGGTGGAGATCGCCCGTTCGTGATCGCCGCCAACGCGGCGGCCAAAGCCGCTATTGTCGCGCCTGTGAAGCGGATGCCGTACGCCGAGGCCTCGCGCGCCCTGCTGCGCGACTCGGTGCTCGACGCGATGCGGGATCTGCTGCTGACCCGCGACTGGTCGGCCATCACGCTGTCGGACGTCGCCCGCGCCGCGGGCATCAGCCGGCAGACGATCTACAACGAGTTCGGCTCGCGCCAAGGCCTGGCGCAGGGGTACGGCCTGCGCCTGGCCGACCGGCTGGTCGACGCCGTCAACGCCGCGCTGGAAGCCAACGTCGGCAACATCTATGAGGCGTTTCTGCGGGGCTTTCGCGACCTGTTCACCGAGCTGTCGGCCGACCCGCTGGTGATCTCGCTGCTCACCGGCGTGGCCAAACCCGACCTGCTGCAGATCATCACCACCGACAGCGCGCCCATCATCAACCGTGCCTCCGAGCGGCTGACCAACGCGCTGACCCACAGCTGGGTGGCCACCAGCGACGAGGACGCCGGCGTGCTGGCGCGGGCCATCGTGCGGCTGGCGCTGAGCTATGTGTCGATGCCGCCCGAGGCGGACCACGACGTGGCGGCCGATCTGGCCCGGTTGATGACGCCGTTCGCCGAGCGGCACGGCGTCGTCAACGTCCCCTGAGCCCTTCCCTGCGCCGAGGTCCGCGGCGACCCGCGACTACAGTGGCGCAAGAACATACCTAAGCTAATTACCGCTTTCATCCGAGCGAGCCACAGGCGAGCGAGCCGAAAAAGGAAGAACACGCTATGACGACGACCGAAAACGCACTCACCCCCGACGTTCGAAACGGCATCGATTTCAAGGTCGCCGATCTGTCGTTGGCGGATTACGGTCGCCGGGACATCGAGCTCTCGGAGCAGGAGATGCCGGGTCTGATGTCGCTGCGCCGCGAGTACCACGACGTGCAGCCGCTCAAGGGCGCGCGCATCTCCGGTTCGCTGCACATGACCGTGCAGACCGCGGTGCTGATCGAGACCCTCGTCGCGCTGGGCGCCGAGGTGCGCTGGGCGTCCTGCAACATCTTCTCCACCCAGGACCACGCCGCCGCCGCGGTGGTCGTCGGCCCGCACGGCACCCCCGAGGAGCCCAAGGGCGTCCCGGTGTACGCGTGGAAGGGCGAGACGCTCGAGGAGTACTGGTGGGCGGCCGAGCAGGTGCTGACGTGGCCCGATAAAGACGGCGCCGCCGCGCCCGCGAACATGATCCTAGACGACGGCGGCGACGCCACCATGCTGGTGCTGCGCGGCGCGCAGTACGAGAAGGCCGGCGTGGTGCCGCCGGACGACGAGGACGACTCGACCGAGCACCGGGTGTTCCTGAACCTGCTGCGCAAGCGCTTCGAAACCGATAAGGACAAGTGGACCAAGATCGCCGCGTCGATCAAGGGTGTCTCGGAGGAGACCACCACCGGCGTGCTGCGGCTCTACCAGTTCGCCGCCGCCGGCGACCTGGCGTTCCCGGCGATCAACGTCAACGACTCGGTCACCAAGAGCAAGTTCGACAACAAGTACGGCTGCCGGCACTCGCTGATCGACGGCATCAACCGCGGCACCGACGTGCTGATCGGTGGCAAGAAGGTGCTGATCTGCGGCTACGGCGACGTCGGTAAGGGTTCGGCCGAGTCGGTGGCGGGCCAGGGCGCGCGGGTGACCGTGACCGAGATCGACCCGATCAACGCCCTGCAGGCGCTGATGGAGGGCTTCGACGTCAAGCGCGTCGAGGATGTGATCGGCGAGGCCGACATCGTCATCACCACCACCGGCAACAAGGACATCATCACCCTCGAGCACATGAAGGCGATGAAGGACAAGGCGATCCTGGGCAACATCGGCCACTTCGACAACGAGATCCAGGTGGCGCGGCTGGAGAAGTCGGGCGCCACCAAGACCAACATCCGCCCGCAGGTCGACCTGTGGACGTTCCCGGACACCGGCAAGTCGATCATCCTGCTGTCCGAGGGCCGGTTGCTGAACCTGGGTAACGCCACCGGACACCCGTCGTTCGTGATGAGCAACAGCTTCTCCAACCAGGTCATCGCCCAGATCGAGCTGTGGACCAAGAACGACGAGTACGACAACGAGGTCTACCGGCTGCCCAAGCACCTCGACGAGAAGGTGGCCCGCATCCACGTCGAGGCGCTCGGCGGCAAGCTGACCAAGCTCACCAAGGAGCAGGCCGAGTACATCGGCGTCGACGTCGACGGTCCCTACAAGGCCGACCACTACCGCTACTGAGCCGGCGCTTCGGCCGAACGCCCGGCCAGCCGGGCGTTCGGCACCGCGTGCCCAGCCGGCCGGGCGCTTGACAACGGGCTAGGCTCGCGCCGTGCTGATCGCGATCGAGGGCATCGACGGCGCCGGCAAGCGGACGCTGACCGACAAGCTGCGCAAGCTGTTCGAGGCGGACGGCAAGTCGGTGGCCTTGCTGGCCTTCCCGCGGTACGGGCAGTCGGTGACCGCCGACATCGCGGCCGAGGCCCTGCACGGCGAGCACGGCGATCTCGCGTCGTCGGTGTACGCGATGGCGATGCTGTTCGCGCTGGATCGCGCGGGGGCCGTCGGCGACATCGAGGCGCTGCGCCGCGAGCACGACGTGGTGATCATGGACCGCTACGTCGCCTCCAACGCGGCCTACACCGCCGCCCGTCTGCATCAGGACGCGGCCGGGCCGGCCGTGGCATGGATACACGCGCTGGAATACGGGCGCCTCGGCCTGCCCGTGCCCGACTGGCAGGTGCTGCTCGCGGTGCCGGCCGAGTTGGCCCGGCGGCGGGCCCGCCGCCGGGCCGAGTCCGATCCTGGCCGCGCGCGGGACAGCTACGAACGCGACGACGGGCTGCAGCAGCGCACCGGCGCGGTGTACGCCGACCTGGCCGCCGCGGGCTGGGGTGGTCGGTGGCTGAGCGTCGACGCGGACGTCGATCCCGGCCGGCTGGCCGCCGATTTGGCCGCCGACTAGCACAGATTTGTCACGATTCGGCCCTTTCGAAGAAGAAACGCCCGTGTGATGTCCGAGTTTTGTCCCGATCTGGTGACACCATGGACTCCATGAGGCAAAGGATTCTCGTCGTCGATGACGACGCTTCGCTCGCCGAGATGTTGACCATCGTGTTGCGGGGTGAGGGTTTCGACACTGCGGTCATCGGTGACGGCACCCAGGCCCTGACGGCGGTGCGCGAACTGCGCCCCGATCTGGTGCTGTTGGACCTGATGCTGCCCGGGATGAACGGCATCGACGTGTGCCGGGTGTTGCGCGCCGACTCCGGCGTGCCGATCGTCATGCTGACCGCCAAGACCGACACAGTCGACGTGGTCCTGGGCCTCGAGTCGGGCGCCGACGACTACATCATGAAGCCGTTCAAGCCCAAGGAGCTGGTGGCGCGGGTGCGGGCGCGGCTGCGGCGCAACGACGACGAGCCCGCCGAGATGCTGTCCATCGCCGACGTGGAGATCGACGTGCCGGCGCACAAGGTCACCCGCAACGGCGAGCAGATCTCGCTGACACCGCTGGAATTCGACTTGCTGGTGGCGTTGGCGCGCAAACCGCGGCAGGTGTTTACTCGTGATGTGCTGCTCGAACAGGTGTGGGGCTATCGTCACCCGGCGGATACCCGTCTGGTGAACGTGCACGTCCAGCGTCTGCGCGCCAAGGTTGAGAAGGATCCCGAAAATCCGACCGTAGTGTTGACCGTTCGAGGAGTTGGGTACAAGGCCGGACCTCCGTGACCGGTAGGGACACGTGATCTGGGGCTCTCGGCGACGCACTCGGAGCCGTTGGGGACGCTCCGGTCCCATGACTCGTGGCATGGGCGCGGTGAGTCGCGCCGTGGCCATCGCCTGGCGGCGCTCGCTGCAACTGCGGGTTGTGGCGCTGACCCTGGGGTTGTCGCTCGCGGTCATCCTGGCGCTCGGTTTCGTGTTGACTTCTCAGGTCACCAACCGGGTGCTCGACGTCAAGGTCAAGGCCGCCATCGAGCAGATCGAGCGGGCGCGCACCACCGTCGGCGGGATCGTCAACGGCGAAGAGGCGCGATCCCTGGACAGCAGCCTGCAGCTGGCGCGCAACACGCTGACCTCCAAGACCGACCCGGCCTCGGGCGCGGGGATGGCGGGGGCCTTTGACGCGGTGTTGATGGTGCCGGGCGACGGCCCGCGCGCGGCGACCACCGCCGGGCCCGTCGACCAGGTGCCCGCTTCGCTGCGCGGCTTCGTCAAGGCCGGGCAGGCGTCCTACCAGTACGCCACCGTCCACACCGACGGGTTCTCCGGACCGGCGCTGGTCATCGGCACGCCGGCGTCGTCTCAGGTGGCCAACCTGGAGCTCTACCTGATCTTTCCGCTCAAGAACGAGCAGGCCACCATCCAGCTGGTGCGCGGCACCATGATCACCGGCGGCGCGGTGCTGCTGGTGCTGCTGGCCGGGATCGCGCTGCTGGTGTCGCGGCAGGTGGTGGTGCCGGTGCGGTCGGCGTCGCGCATCGCCGAACGCTTCGCCGAAGGGCATCTGTCCGAACGCATGCCGGTGCGCGGCGAGGACGACATGGCCCGGCTGGCGATGTCCTTCAACGACATGGCCGAGAGCCTGTCGCGCCAGATCACCCAGCTGGAGGAGTTCGGTAATCTGCAGCGCCGCTTCACTTCCGACGTGAGCCACGAGCTGCGTACCCCGCTGACCACCGTGCGGATGGCCGCCGACCTGATCTATGACCACAGCGCCGACCTGGACCCCACGCTGGCGCGCTCCACCGAGCTGATGGTCAACGAGCTGGACCGGTTCGAGTCGCTGCTCAACGACTTGCTGGAAATCTCGCGGCACGACGCCGGCGTCGCGGAGCTGTCCGTCGAGGCGGTCGATCTGCGCACCACGGTGCGCAGCGCGCTGAGCAACGTCGGGCATCTGGCCGAGGACGCCGGCATCGAGCTGAAGGTCGACCTGCCGACCGAGGAGGTGATCGCCGAGGTCGACACCCGACGGGTGGAGCGCATCCTGCGCAACCTGATCGCCAACGCCATCGACCACGCCGAGCACAAGCCGGTCAAGATCCGGATGGCCGCCGACGAGGACACGGTGGCCGTCACCGTGCGCGACTACGGCGTCGGGCTGCGGCCCGGCGAGGAGAAGCTGGTGTTCAGCCGGTTCTGGCGGGCCGACCCTTCGCGGGTCCGGCGGTCCGGGGGCACCGGGCTGGGCCTGGCCATCAGCATCGAGGACGCGCGACTGCACCAGGGCCGGCTGGAGGCGTGGGGCGAACCCGGCGACGGCTCGTGTTTCCGGCTGACGTTGCCGCTGGTGCGTGGCCACAAGGTCACCACCAGCCCGCTGCCCATGAAGCCGATTCCGCAACCCGCTCCCAGCGGCCCGCAGCACGCGAAAGACCGTCCGCGCCAGCGTGAGCACGCCGAGAGGACCCTGTGATGCGGCGGCTGTTGGGCCTGCTGATGCTGGCCGCGCTGCTCGCCGGCTGCGCGGGGGTGCCCAGCTCGTCGGCGCCGCAAGCCATCGGCACCGTCGAGCGGCCGGCGCCGTCGAACCTGCCCAAGCCGACGCCGGGCATGGACCCGGACGTGCTGCTGCGCGAATTCTTCAAGGCCACAGCCGATCCCGCCAACCGCCACCTGGCCGCGCGGCAGTTCCTCACCCAGTCGGCGTCCAACGCCTGGGACGACGCCGGTAGCGCGCTGCTGATCGACCACGTGGTGTTCGTCGAAACCCGTGCGGCCGAGCGGGTTTCGGCCACCATGCGGGCCGACATCCTGGGTTCGCTCTCCGACGTGGGGGTGTTCGAAACCGCCGAGGGGGTGCTGCCCGACCCCGGGCCGATCGAATTGGTCAAGACCTCCGGCGGTTGGCGCATCGACCGGTTGCCCAACGGGGTGTTCCTGGACTGGCAGCAGTTCCAGTCCACCTACAAGCGCAACACCCTGTACTTCGCCGACCCGACCGGCAAGACGGTGGTCCCCGACCCGCGTTACGTCGCGGTGCCCGACCACGACCAGTTGGCCACCGAGCTGATCTCGAAGGTGATCGCCGGGCCGCGGCCGGAGATGGCGCACACCGTGCGCAACCTGCTCGCCCCGCCGCTGCGGTTGCGCGGGCCGGTGACCCGCGCCGACGGCGGCAAGAACGGCATCGGTCGCGGTTACGGCGGCGCGCGGGTCGAGCTCGAGAAGCTGTCCACCACCGATCCGCACAGCCGGCAATTGCTTGCGGCGCAGATCATTTGGACGCTGGCCAGGGCCGACATCCGCGGCCCCTATGTGATCAACGCCGACGGCGCGCCGCTGGACGACCGGTTCCGCGACGGGTGGACCACCTCGGATGTCGCGGCCACCGATCCCGGCGCCGCCGACGGCGCGGGCGCGGGGCTGCACGCCCTGGTCAACGGCTCACTGGTGTCGCTGGACGGCCAGCACACCGTCACGGTGCCCGGCGCGTTCGGCCGCGTGGGCGACCAGACCGGCGCCGCGCTGTCGCGCTCCGGCCGGCAGGTGGCCTCGGTGGTGACGCTGCACCGCGGCGCCCCGGACATGGCCGCGTCCCTGTGGATCGGTGATCTGGGTCAGGAGGCCGTGCAGGCCGCCGACGGGCACAGCCTGTCGCGGCCGACGTGGTCGCTGGACGACGTGGTGTGGGTGGTCGTCGACGGCAACAACGTGTTGCGGGCGATTCAGGAGCCGGCCTCCGGGCAGCCCGCCCGGCTGCCGGTGGATTCCGTGGCGGTGGCCACCCGGTTCCCTGGGCCTATCACCGACCTGCAGCTGTCCCGCGACAGCACCCGCGCGGCCATGGTGATCGGCGGCCAGGTGATTCTGGCCAGCGTCGAGCAGACCCAGGCCGGGCAGTACGCCCTGACCTTCCCGCGCCGGCTCGGATTCGGGTTGGGCAATTCGGTGGTGTCGCTGTCGTGGCGCACCGGCGACGACATCGTGGTGACCCGCACCGACGCCAGCCATCCGGTGTCCTACGTGAACATCGACGGGGTGAACTCCGACGCGCCGCCACACGGTCTGCAGATGCCGGTGACCACGGTGGTCGCCAACCCGTCGACGGCCTACGTCGCGGGACCGCAAGGGGTGCTGCAGTATTCGCCGTCGGCCGACGGTCAGCAGGGCTGGTCGGAGGTGCCCGGACTCACGGTGCCCGGGGCGGCACCGGTGCTGCCGGGCTGACGCGCGGGCTTCGTGGCGAGCTGCAAGCCGGTGCCGCCATCGCTCAACATGATCGGCTCCGCTGCGGGTTGCAGACCTGCGTCGCGCTGCCAGCCGGCAATGTCACGCGCGGTCCAAATGCCCGCCCGGCTGGTCACGCCGAAGTACAGCTCGTTGAGCGCGGCCAATTGATCCACGCCGTCGCCTGTTTCGCGTCGAATGGGCTCCAACACCGCCAGTACGCCGCACGGGCGCAGGGCCCGCCCGAGCCGGGCGAACAATTCGTCATTCTGCGACGCATTGAAGTGATGCACGAGATGTGACAGCAGCACCACGTCGTAGGTATCGACGCCGAAGTCGTATGTCAGCGCGTCGGATTCGAGGTGGACCACACGGCGTCCCATGTCCTCGGCCGCCAATAACGGGGCGGTGGCTCTGACGGCCTCGGGCAAGTCCAGCACCACCGCTCGCAATCCGTGGTGACGGCGGCACAGCGCAACCGAGTAGCGCCCATGAGAACCACCCACGTCCACCATGTCGGTTGCCCCGCAGGGCACTTGGAGAACCTGCGCGACTTCGTTCGCCAATTGGCCGGCCAGCGCACGCATGCACCGCTGGTAGCGGTCCCACTGCTCGTAGGTCATGCCGCAATGTATGTCAAGGGGCATGCCGGTTTGAACGTAGTTTTCCATGTGGCTCATGAAATCCCATTCGTTGCCGGCGAAGAGCACCGCGTCGACGAGCGAGCGGGGACTTCCCCTCAGCAACCAGGTACGCGCGTTTGTCGTCAACGCATATCGGTCGCCGCGGTAGCACAGGTATCCGGATCCGACAAGAGCGCTCAGCAGTTTCGGTGTGGACACCGGATCGGTTCCACAGCGGCTAGCTATTTCTGTCGCTGTGGCAGCGTCCGAGGCCAGCGACTCGAACACACCGAGCTTCGTTGCTGTCAGCACCGCTTGTGCGAGCCCGAATGCGCAGTGGGTTTCCAAGAACGGCAACGGGACTCGTCCTGATGCCAGCGCCTTCCATTCCGCCGGGCTGTCGGGGATCAGGCCTAGGTGCATGGTCAGAGCTCCGGTCGGGTGATTCTCGCCGGCAGGATATTCGCGTTGTTGCAGAACACGTTGTCAGGGTCGTACCTCGCCTTGATCGTGGCCAGCCGCTCGTACTTGCCGTGTCCATAGGCGTGTCGCACTCGCTCGCCGTCATCGATGGCCATGAAATTCGAGTACAAGCCGCCGGTCTGCCACCGTGCCGTTCCGGCGAATGTCTCTCGCACCCAGTCGATGTGGGGTTTCGCTTCGTCGCCCGGTTGCCATCGGCCTAACACATTGATGATGTGATCGGCATGCCGGTCGGCAAACGCGGCGTCGTCTTCGCCGAGCCGGTCCTGGGCGCCGTGTTGATAGCCGAACTCGATCGCTGAGAGCTCGTTGGGCAAGCGGTTAGCGGCCTCGATGAGCGCTTCGATGCAGCCCTCGGTCAGCTCGCCGGTGTAACCGCCTTTGGTGTAATTGCATGCGCCGGGCCCAATGGCGGTGTCGTTCAACGACTGCAGCGCAACATACGGCAGGATCTGAATGCTGTCAGAGACTCTCGGCGCGCCCGACCACAACTGCTCGTACACACCTGCGGCATCTGCCGGATCTCCCGTCCATACACTCACGAACATGCAGATTGGCGCATTCACCAAGTCGTCCGGCACGCCGGGTTCCGCCGACGCGCGGCGCAGGTAGATCATGACTTTGAGGTCGTCGGCGGCGTGCAGCATCATCTTTCCGTGGTGAAGGATCGCCGCCGCGGCGTCCTCGATGTGGTACAGCGCGATGCCGACCGGAAGCGACGTACCGACAATCTGCGTGGAGAACTCGAATTCCGTCACCACGCCAAAGTTGGTCCCGGCACCCCGCAGCCCCCAATACAAGTCGGGATTCTCGTCGGCGCTGACGGTCAGTGCGCTGCCGTCCGCCAGCACCACCCTGGCCGAGATCAGGTGGTCGCAGGTAAGGCCGTGTTTGCGACTGAGCCACCCCATGCCGCCCCCCAGCGCCAGGCCTGCGACTCCGGTCTGTGACATGACGCCGGCCGGAGTCGCGAGGCCGAAAGTTTGTGTAGCACGGTCCATGTCGCCCAGCAGACAACCGCCGCCGACTCGCACCCGGCCGGCATCGGGATCGACACTGACCTGGCGCATCCGGCCGAGGCAGATGACGACACCGTTATCGATCATGGAGTATCCGGCGACACTATGTCCGCCGCCTCTCACGGTGAGCGGAATGGCTTGTTCACGGGCGAATGCGATCGCTGTGGCGACATCGGCTTCGGTGGCGCAACGCACCACTACCGCAGGGTAGCGGTCGATCATGTAGTTCCAGATTCGGCGTTCGCGGTGGTAGTCGCGATGTCGTGGATGTACTGCATCGCCGGCCAGTCGCCGATTAAGCACGGCGACGCGTCTGTCCGAAATAGGTTGTGCTGGGAGAGAGTACGCACGACTCATGGGTTCACTGCTGTTATCGATATTGACTCGATAGGCACGATCCTGACGGTATGGGGATATCCGCGAACCGCCTAGCCGATCAGCGCAGTGCTTCGGACTGTGCGCGCAGAGTGCGTTGGCCGCGTCGCCCAGGGCCCAACGCCGTACGCAATGTCACCGAAGGCGCCTCGCCGTAGCGCTTGGCATGCGCGCTGGCGAAGCGGCCAAGGTTGGCGAAGCCCCACTGGTAGGCGACTGCTGCCACTGTGACCGTCGACGGATCGGACTCCACCAGTGTCTGGTGCGCTCGCCGCAGCCGGACCTCACGCAGGTATGCCATCGGCGAGGTATCCAGATGGCGCTGGAAACCTTGCTGCAGCGAACGAACGCTGGCATGACTGCGGGCGGCGATCGAAGACAGCGTCAAGGGCAGATGCGCTTCCGATTCGATAATGTCAATTGCGGTGCGAATCGTCCGTGGCGCAACGGACACTTTGTCTCGCGTGAGAGCGTCACGGTGGGGGTGGTTGGTGGCGAGCAAGAAACCCCGAACCAGACTGTCGACGAACGGCAATCCGACGAGTGGTCGATTGAGCAGGCTGTCGGGCCGGAGAAGCTGCTTTGTGAACAGCACCAGCATGTTGGCCCAGCTCTGAGTCGCCGCGGAGGTGATCGGCATGACGGGTGCGAAGTCGATTTGAGACGTCACCTGCCGACCGATCGCATCGCTAAGAGCATCATCGACAACACAACGGTCCAATCTCAGGGCTATCATCCGGGTGCCCGCTGCCCAGTGCGACGCGGTGTGACCCTCCGGCGTTAAGACAGCGGCCGTGCCGGGCTCGGCCGTCACCGCCGCACCTCGATGTACAGAGACCGCATGGCCCGACTGCGGCACAAGCACTCGATAGGAATTGCACAGCTGACCGCGGGCGATCGAGAGCTCCGAACCGACAATGAGTTCGGCGACGGCGACCGGACCTATGCGCCCCGCCCGCTGGGTAAGTGAGAACGAATCCGGATCAGTCAACAGCTTGAGGTTGGGTTGCCCGCAACAGATCACGGCAAAGTCGTCAAACGTCTTCGCTTTCGTCCATGCAAGCCGCAGCGAAGCATCGGTTGCCGGTCGGACCACGACGTCGTCGTCCTCCGCATCGCTGGGGTCAAAGGGGAAGCCTTCCCGTGGCTTCGCGTCAGACATGTCAGTCATGGCAGAGGATGACGTCGTATAGGCGCTGGCTGTACCGAGCGCGGACGGCTTTCTTATCGAATTTGCCGACGCTCGTCCGTGGCACCTCGTCGACGAATGTCCACCGTTCGGGTAGTTGCCAGCGAGGGACCCGTTCGCCGAGGAAGTCGCGTAGTTCCCCGGGGGTGACGTTGACATCGTTATTCGCTACGACAGCCGCGAGTGGTCGCTCCTGCCAGCGTGGGTCGGGCACGCCCACGACACACGCCTCTACTACCGCCGGGTGGGCCATCAGATGGTTTTCCAACTCGACTGATGAAATCCATTCACCGCCGGACTTGATCACGTCTTTGGCGCGATCGGTCAAAGTAATGAAGCCCCGCGAGTCGATGCTGCCCACGTCACCTGTGCGCAGCCATCCGTCATGCGAGCGTGGTGAAGTCAGGTCGCCAAAGTACGACGCAGTGACCCAGTTTCCGCGAACCTCAAGCTCGCCAACGGATTCGCCGTCGTTGGGCAGCGTTCGACCATCATCGGCCACAATGCGGGCCTCAACGCCGCACACTGGTCGGCCTGCGGTATTACGCAGCTGCCAATGCTCCGAATCGGCGATGCCGGCCGGCGGCCAAGCCACAGCGGCCAGCGGCGACGTCTCGGTCATGCCCCATGCCTGCCGGATCGGCACGCCGTAGCGGTCTTGAAACTCTCTCATCAAACTATGGGGCACAGCGGAGCCGCCACACGGGATGAGGCGTAGCGATGAAACGTCGTGCTGCGGACGGTCATCCAGGTAGCACTTGACGTCGTTGATGACGGTCGGCACGGCCGCGGCGATTGTCACCTTGTGTTTCTCGATCATGTCGACCAATCGATTCGCCTGCAGGTGTCTGTCGGTCATGACGAGGCTGGCTCCTGCCATCATGGCGGCGTAAGGCAAGCCCCAGGCGTTGGCGTGAAACATCGGCACAATCGGCATAATCCGATCACCGGCGTTGATTGCCATGGCGTTTGGATTGCACACCGCCATCGCGTGCAAAAACGTTGAGCGGTGACTGTATACGATTCCTTTGGGGTCCCCGGTTGTACCGCTGGTGTAACACATTGCGGCGGCCGAAGTTTCGCTAAGGTCAGGCCAGTCGAAGGTGGTCGGTTGTCCGGCTAAGAGGTCATCGTAGCGAACGACATTCTTGCCGGGCAGCTCTAGAGTCGCATCGCCGTCGCCGACCACCGCCACCGTATGCACGGTGTCGAGTTCGGGCAGCACCCGGCCTAGCTGAGGGATCAGCGACTGGTCGACGATCAGCACCCGGTCCTCAGCCTGCTTGGCAATGTAGGAAGTCTGCTCGCTGGCCAGCCGAATGTTGAGAGTGTGCAGCACGGCTCCCATGCAGGGCACGGCGTAGAACGCTTCGAGGTGTTCTTGGTTGTTCCACATGAACGTCGCCACTCGTTGGTCATCGCGGATGCCAAGGCTGCGCAATCCGTGCGCCAATTGTGCTGCCCGACGGCCGATATCGTCGAACGTGGCCTGGCGATATCCGTCGGCGGTGGCCGTGGTTACCGTCTCGTTCCCGCAGACGGTGGTGCCGTGGCGAAGGATGTCCGTCACCAGCAGGGGAGCTTCGCGCATCGTGCTTTTCATAATTTACTGCCCTTGTTGTTGTGGGTGAGCCCGGATCAATGCGTCGACGAACACCATCATGGGTTGTCGGCACGGTGTTGACCTCGTTGGCTGGTGGATTCGCCAAGCTCGACTCACGAGACTTTGGGCGAGCCCCACAGGCAAGCGTAAGTGGGACGCAAACGTTAGTCAATAAAAAACGTAAGTGACTAACATTTTGCGGGTAGGCTGCTACCGGGCAAGATTGCAAACAGGTGGTACGGGCAGTTCAATGTCCCTCGCTGGGCGGATGAAGGAGTCATGGGAGTCGACACGTCGCTACGCGAGCGGAAGAAGGCGCTGACCCGTCGCGCGATCCAGGAAGCAGCACACCTCCTGTTCACCGAACGGGGGTTCGACAAGGTGACGGTCGCCGAGATAGCCGATGCGGCCAACGTGTCGGTGAAGACGCTCTTCGTCTACTTCCGCTCCAAAGAAGACCTCGTCTTGTCCGACTATGACCTGCTCGACAGGCTGGTGGCAGCGTTGGGGTCCAGGTCTGCCGAGACATCGCCGGCGATGGCCGTAGCCGATACGTTGATCGAGCATCTCCGTCGGCAACCCCAAGCCGCAGCGGATCTCTTCGGCTGGCAGCAAGCGTATGGCGAGTCGGCCGGCCTGCAGGCGGCAGTACTGAGGCGATGGTCGTTCTTTGAAGATCGCATCACCGAAGAGCTGGCGCGTGAAGCCGGGCGACCCGCAACGCCAACCATGCGGTTTCAGGCCATTCAGCTCGTAGGCCTGGTCCGCTGCGCCACATCTGCTGAGCTGCGAGCCGAGGGCGAACTGAGTGACTCTCGAAGCTTCACCAAGTTCGCCCGCTGGATACGCAACGCCGCCCGCAGCGTCGGTGACTGACCACGGCCGACGACCCGGCGCCGATCACCCGGCGGTGGCGTGCCCTCGCCTGATGATACTAGTTTCAAACAGCCGTGTGCAGAAAGTAATATGCTGTTAGCTTTGTTCATTGGACCGTTGATGAAGTCTGGCGCCAGGGTGCGTGCTGAGGCGTAACCACTGGGGCTGGTGGTTGCATGGTCATGTCTGCCCGCGGGTTCTCGTTGATGCAGGGCCGGGCGGGTTAAGGCATTTAGCTGGCCAAAGCCAAGGTTCGCCGACCCGTGGGCGCACCGCGGAGTCGTGATGCGCGGAAACTTGCGTCAGCCCTTCCGATCGCTCCCGGCCTTCTGGGTCGATGCAAAGGTGGCGTCGTAGAGCTGGGACACCAAACAGCCAGCTCCTTACACTATGTTGCACAGCCGTCGGAAAAGCGTAATATTGGTGGCATGTCGGATACGCATGTCGTCACCAACCAGGTCCCGCCCCTGGAGAACCACAACCCCGCCAGTTCCGC
>NZ_LZLU01000092.1:0-533 GCF_001673415.1 Mycobacterium sp. 1165196.3
GGGGCATCCGCGGCGCGCTGCAGGCCCCCGACGATCCCGGCGCGCACGCCGAGGTGGTGAACCTGCGCAGCCTGGGCCCGATCTTCGACGACACCAGCAGCCAGCTGGTGTCCGCAGCCGTCGCGCTGCTGAACTGGCATGAGAAGGCCCGTTTCAGCCCCGAGGACGGGTCGCCGACGCGGCCGGCCCGGGCGGGTTGGGCACGAATCAACCCGGTGACCGGTCGCGAGGAGTTCCCGCGCATCGACCCGGCGGTGATCTGCCTGGTCCACGACGGCGGTGACCGCGCGGTGCTGGCCCGCCAGGCGGTGTGGCCGGAGCGGATGTTCTCGCTGCTGGCCGGATTCGTCGAGGCCGGTGAGTCTTTCGAGGTGTGCGTCGCCCGCGAGATCCGCGAGGAGATCGGGCTGACCGTCCGCGACGTGCGCTACCTGGGCAGTCAGCCGTGGCCGTTCCCGCGCTCGCTGATGGTCGGTTTCCACGCCGTCGCCGACCCGGCCGAAGAGTTCTCCTTCAACGACGGCGAGATCGCC
>NZ_LZLU01000093.1:0-11459 GCF_001673415.1 Mycobacterium sp. 1165196.3
CCACGGCCATCCTCGCCGAATTGGCGACGGCGGTGCTGATCTGGCCGGCGCTGGGCGTCATCCTGCCGATCGCCCGGGTGCTGGCGCTGACCTGGCTGATGGTGGCTGGCGTTGCCCTAACCCATGCGGCGCAACGAGATTCGGCCGCCGGGCGAGCGGCCGCGGGCGGCCATCACGCGGACGCATCGACCTGAACGCGGTGCAGGTCGTCACCGAGTTCGACCCGCCCACCGAACCGCGTGGCCGCCAGGGCCCGCCACTGCTCCTCCTGGCCGGGCACCAGCGCCGGCACGTAGTGCGTCATGACCAGGGTGTCCACCCCCGCGCGCGCCGCGGTCGCCGCCGCCTCCTCCACCGAAGAGTGGTAGTCGCAGATGTCCTGCAGCCGCTGCTGCGGGATGGTGGCGACGATGTCCTTGCGGATCACGGTGTGCACCAGCGCACCCGCCCCTGTTGCCAGGTCGTCCAGGCCCGCGCACGGGACGGTGTCGCCGGCGAGCACCACCGAGGCGCCCTGGTAGTCGATGCGAAAGCCGATGGTCGGCGCCACCGGACGGTGATCGGTCGGGGCGACCCGGATGGCCACGCCGTCGCGGTCCCAGACGGTTCCCTCGGTGTATTCGTGCACGTCCACCGCCGGCGGCGAGTTGATGTCGGCGTGATGGGCGATCCGGTAGCCGATGTCGTGGCGGAACGCGTTCAGCGTCGCCGCGACCGCCTCGGCGGTGCCGGGCGGACCGATGATCGGCAGCGGCGCGGGGTCGGGCGTGAAGGTGCTGATCCACCGGGTGATGAGGACGTCGCCCAGGTCGCCGATGTGATCGCTGTGCAGGTGGGTCAGCAGCAACGCCGACAATCCGGCGGCGCCCACCCCGACCGCGGCCGCGCGCTGCAGCACGCCGCGCCCGCAGTCCACCAGGAACACCTGCCCGCCGGCCCGCACCAGAGTTGACGGCCCGGCGCGGTTCGGATCGGGGATGGGGCTTCCGGTTCCCAGCAGGGTGACCTCGATCATGTCCTTATCTTGCAAGCCCGCGGCTCCCGCAGTGGTCCAATCGCGCGATCCGCGCGGCCTGCACCGCTAGGACACGATCTGTTTGCAGCTTCTCTTAGTGGCTTTTGCGCCGCGCGAGGAAGCCGTAGCCTGATGTGAAGCGGATCACAACCCGGCTGGAGGCCCCGATGCGGATAGCGGACGTCTTGCGGAACAAGGGCGCGGCGGTGGTGACCATCAATCCCGACGCGACGGTTCGCGAGCTGCTCGCGGGGCTGAGCGACCAGAACATCGGCGCCATGGTGGTGGTCGGTGACGAGGGTGTGGTCGGCATCGTGTCGGAGCGTGACGTCGTGCGTCAGCTGCATACGCACGGCGCCAGCGTGCTGTCTCGCCCGGTGTCCAAGATCATGACGTCCATGCTGGCGACCTGCACGAAGACCGACGAGGTCGACGCGATCAGCGTGTTGATGACCAAGAACCGGGTGCGGCACGTGCCGGTGCTGGACGGCAAGAAGCTGATCGGGATCGTCAGCATCGGTGACGTGGTGAAGAGCCGACTGGAAGAACTCGAGGCCGAGCAGCAGCAACTGCATTCCTACATCACCCAGGGCTGATCGCCCGACTCCGCTCGCCGAACGTGCACTACGGCGAGAATTGTGGCGTGGGCTCGCCCTGAGTTCACGCTCGGCGCAACGCCGCGACGCGTTCAGCGCCAGGAGTAGTCGGCGCGCAGGCGGGCGGCCACCACGTCGAAGATCTCGCGATCCAGGATGGCGCCCTCGCGGCGGATGCCCTCCTCGGGCACGTCGAGCACCCGGTCCAGCCGGACCCAGCTCTGCCTGCCCTCGTAATCCCAAGGGCCGGAACCGATTCCAACCCAGTCCGGGTCGGCGGCGTGGCGCTCCTGGCTGGACACCATCAACCCCAGCAGGACGCTGCGGTCCCGGCCCACGACCAGGACGGGCCGGTCCTTGCCCCGGGTGGGGTCGTCCTCGTAGACCACCCACGTCCAGACGATCTCACCGGGATCGGCCCGGCCGTCCAGGCTCGGCGCGTACACCAGCTTGCGGGCGCGCTGCGCGGTCGGGAGGCTGCCGCTGGTCACCGGCCGGCCGGTGACGGGCGCGTCGGGAGGTGGTGGCGCCACCGCGGCGATGACGTTCGCCGTGATCTTCACGGCCTGCTGCAGTTCGCGCAGCACGGTCTGGGAATTCTGCACGGTCCGGACCAGGCGCGGAGCGCCGTTGAACACCAGATTCTCCGCGAACCGCTGAAACGTCTTCCACTGGGATTTCCGGGGAGACGACATATTCGCAGCATAGACGCGAGCGGCGGGGTGCGACTGTGTCCAAGTAGGTCCCGGCGGCCCTGTCTGGATACGCTGGACATACCCGCGAACCGCGCCGGAAACGGCCGCAACGCGCCCCGTCTAGTTGCACGCACCAGGAGATTCCCATCAGCAGTTTCGCCGACAAGACCTTCACCGCGCCGGCGCAGATTCGGAACTTCTGCATCATCGCCCACATCGACCACGGAAAGTCCACGCTGGCCGACCGGATGCTCCAGCTCACCGGTGTCGTCGACGAGCGGTCCATGCGCGCGCAGTACCTGGACCGGATGGACATCGAGCGCGAGCGCGGCATCACCATCAAGGCCCAAAACGTGCGCCTGCCGTGGAAAGTCGGTGACACCCAGTACGTGCTGCACCTGATCGACACCCCGGGCCACGTCGACTTCACCTACGAGGTGTCGCGCGCGCTGGAGGCGTGCGAGGGCGCGGTGCTGCTGGTGGACGCCGCCCAAGGCATCGAGGCGCAGACCCTGGCCAACCTCTACCTGGCGCTCGACCGCGACCTGCACATCATCCCGGTGCTGAACAAGATCGACCTGCCCGCCGCGGACCCGGACCGCTACGCCGCCGAGATCGCGCACATCATCGGCTGCGAGCCGGGCGACGTGCTGCGGGTTTCCGGCAAGACCGGAGCCGGCGTCGCCGACCTGCTCGATCATGTGGTGCGCGAGGTGCCGCCCCCGCAGGGCCAGGCCAACGCGCCGCTGCGGGCGATGATCTTCGACTCGGTCTACGACATCTACCGCGGCGTGGTGACCTACGTGCGGGTGGTCGACGGCAAGATCACCCCTCGCGAACGCATCGCGATGATGTCCACCGGCGCCACCCACGAACTGCTCGAGGTCGGCATCGTCTCGCCTGAACCGAAGGCCAGCGACGGCCTGGGCGTGGGCGAGGTGGGCTACCTGATCACCGGCGTCAAGGACGTCCGCCAATCCAAGGTGGGGGACACGGTGACGACGGCACGCCACGGCGCCGCCGAGGCGCTGACCGGATATCGCGAGCCCAAGCCGATGGTCTACTCGGGCCTGTATCCGGTGGACGGCTCCGACTACCCGGATCTGCGCGACGCCCTGGACAGGCTGCAACTCAACGACGCGGCCCTGACCTACGAGCCGGAGACGTCGGTGGCCCTGGGCTTCGGATTCCGTTGCGGCTTCTTGGGTTTGCTGCACATGGAGATCACCCGCGAACGGCTGGAGCGCGAGTTCAACCTGGACCTGATCTCGACGTCGCCCAACGTCGTCTACCGGGTGGTCAAGGAGGACAACACCGAGATCCGGGTGACCAACCCGTCGGATTGGCCGGAGGGCAAGATCCGCGAGGTCTACGAGCCGGTGGTCAAGACCACCATCATCGCGCCCAGTGAATTCATCGGCACCATAATGGAACTGTGTCAGTCGCGCCGCGGCGAGCTGGGCGGCATGGACTACCTGTCACCCGAACGCGTCGAGCTGCGCTACACCATGCCGCTGGGCGAGATCATCTTCGACTTCTTCGATTCGCTGAAGTCACGCACCCGTGGCTACGCCAGCCTCGACTACGAGGAGGCCGGCGAGCAGGAGGCCCAACTGGTCAAGGTCGACATCCTGTTGCAGGGCGAGGCGGTCGACGCGTTCAGCGCGATCGTGCACAAGGATTCGGCGTTCGCCTACGGGAACAAGATGACCACCAAGCTCAAAGAGCTGATTCCGCGCCAGCAGTTCGAGGTGCCCGTCCAGGCGGCCATCGGATCGAAAATCATTGCGCGGGAGAACATTCGCGCGATACGCAAGGACGTGCTGTCCAAGTGCTACGGCGGCGACATCACCCGTAAACGCAAGCTTCTCGAAAAGCAGAAGGAAGGCAAGAAGCGGATGAAGACCATCGGGCGCGTCGATGTGCCCCAGGAGGCGTTCGTCGCGGCGTTGTCCGCCGACGCCGCGGGGGACAAGGGCAAGAAGTAGCCATGCGGATTCGGGGGATGGCGACGGCTTTGATGGCGGTCGCCGTGCTGGCGACGGGCTGCGGTGGAGTGGTGGCGGGCACGGCGAAGCCGGCGCCGAACCTCAAGCCGCGACCGCTCAGCGGCGCGACGGTCAAACAGGTGCTTCTCGACGGCCCGACGCTGTCGCGGATGCTCAATCAGACCTTCGTGGCGCGGGATCCGGCCGAATTCGGCGGGCCCGAAAGGCTTTATCAGGTCCAGCGGACGATGTCGCAGGCCGGGTGCCTGGGCGTGACGGCGATGCTGCAGCAGGGCGTGTACCGGTCCGCCGACGTGAAAGACGTCGCGTCCGAGTCGTGGTGGAACAACGGCGAACCGGCGCAGGTGATCGTGGTCGAGGAGGGGGTGGTCACCCTCCCGTCGCCCGCACAGGCGCAGGCGCTGTTCACGCAGTTCTCGGGGCAGTGGCAGCAGTGCAACGGCATGACGACGTCGGAACAGTCCGGCCCGATCAGCACGACGAACGTCATCAGCGACGTCCGCGTCACGGATTCCACCATCGCGGCGACCAAGACCGCGACGTCGATCTTGCCCAACATGCCGCCGCTGCGGCCCACCCCACAGGCGCGCGCTATCGGCATCCGGTCGAACTGCCTCGTCGAGGTCCAGGTGGTGTTCTTCGGCGGGCGACGGTCCTCGGACCCCGGCTCTGCCGACCTCAACACCAGCGCCATCGACGTTGCGCACGCCCTGATGGACAGGGTGAGCGCTCTAGGCTGACGTCGTGGCGACCCGCTTCGCCCGGCTCACGCCGCGCTTGCGATCGCCACGTCACATCGGGGCGTTGGCGGGCTGGAACATTCCGGAGCCGTCGGCTTCCTCCTCGGCGCGGATGACGTGCACCACCGCGTTGATCAGCGCCAGGTGGGTGAAGGCCTGCGGGAAGTTGCCCAGCTGCCGGCCGGTGCGCGGCTCGATCTCCTCGGCGTAGAGATGCAGCGGGCTGGCATACGACAGCAGCCGCTCACACAGGCGCTTGGCGCGCCGCACCTCGCCGATCTCGACGAGCGCCGACACCAGCCAGAACGAGCAGATCGTGAAGGTGCCCTCCTCGCCGGACAGCCCGTCGTCGGTTTCCTCGACCCGGTAGCGCAGCACCAGGCCCTCCTGGGTGAGTTCGTCGGCGATCGCCAACACGGTGTTGCGCACCCGCGGGTCATCCGGCGGCAAGAACCGCGTCAGCACCACCAACAGCAGCGAGGCGTCCAGCGCGTCGCTGCCGTAGCGCTGGGTGAACACCCCGCGGGAGTCCACGCCGTGCGCCAGGATGTCGTTCTTGATCTCCTCGGCGATCGCGCGCCACTGCTGGGCATAGCTCTTCTCGCCCTGCCGCTCGGCCAGCTTGGCGCCGCGGTCCAGCGCCACCCAGCACATCACCTTCGACGACGTGAAGTGCTGCGGCTCCCCGCGCACCTCCCAGATCCCGCGGTCGGGCTCGCGCCAGTGCTTGATCGCCTCCTCCACCTGCTTCTTCAGCACCGGCCACAAGGTCTCGGGGACCTGCTCGCGCGACTTGGCGTGCAGGTAGAAGGAGTCCAGGATGGAGCCCCAGATGTCGTGCTGGATCTGGTCGTAGGCGCCGTTGCCGATGCGCACCGGCCGGGCGTGGTCGTAGCCGGACAGGTGATGAAGCTCCTCTTCGACCAGACTGCGCTCGCCACCCACGCCGTACATGACCTGCAGCGGGTGCCGCTCGTTGTTGTTGGCGCCGGAGACGTCGGCGATGAACGCGAAGAAGTCGTCGGCCTCGCGATCCAGTCCGAGCGTGTACAGGCCCCACAGCGCGAAGGTGGAGTCGCGCACCCAGGCGTAGCGGTAATCCCAGTTACGTTCGCCCTGCGGCGTTTCCGGCAGCGACGTGGTGCTGGCCGCCAGCAGCGCGCCGGTGGGCGAGTAGGTCAGGCCCTTCAGGGTCAGCGCGCTGCGCTGCAGGTACGCCCGCCACGGATGGTCGGGGAAGTTACCGATGTTGATCCACTGCCGCCAGCACTCGGTGGTCTGCCACATCTTGTCGGCGGCCTCTTGGTAGGTCTGCGGCGCCGGATGCTTGGTCCAGCTCAGGGCAACGAACACGTCGTCGCCCTCTTTCATCCGGGTGCGTGCGCGCGCCTCGCGGCCCTCCAGCCCGATCCGCAGGTTGGACGTCAGCCGCATCGTCGGGTGGGCGTCGGGATCCTTGGCGGCGCGCGCGACGGCCTCGCCATAGGCGTTGGCGGAGTACTCCCAGGTGGCGCCGACGCGGTGATAGTCGAACGCCGGTTCGCAGCTCATCATCAGTTCGACGGTGCCGCTGACGCAGCGCACCGTGCGCAGCAGGATGTGCTCGGCGTCCCAGTCCATCGGGGTGCGGCGGTGCGTCCGAGACCGCCGCTCCAGGTCGTGCCACGGGCCCATCACCAGCGCATCGCGCACGATCAGCCACCCGGTGTGGGTCTGCCAGGTGGTTTCCATGATCAGGCTGCCGGGCAGGTACCGGCGGGCCGAGGGCACCGAGACGCCATACGGGCCCAGCCGGAAATGGCCGGCGCTGCGGTCCAAGATCGCACCGAACACGCTGGGCGAATCAGGGCGGGGCACGCAGAGCCATTCGACCGATCCGGCGGGGGAGATCAGGCACGTGGTTTCCCAGTCCGACAGGAACGCATAGTCGGCGATCGGCGGGAACGGGTTCCGCAGGGCCGCGCTGGGAGCGAGCGGCCCGGGCGTGCGCAGGTCGATGGACGACGACATCGACGTGGCCGAGGCGGCGTCAAACTCTTCCTCGGGCAGGGCACCGTCCGGCGGGGCCGGTTGGTCTTCGGGCTGGGCGTGCAAAACCATCTGGACATCATCGCTGCTCAGCGGTCCCGCGTCCAACGTTTCACCGTGGTGGCGCGCCGCGCGGCGATCCGCTGGGTCCGACCCATGCCGGCGCGTGTTCCCGGCCGGCCGATGGTCTTCGGCGGTCGGGCCGAATAGGGTGAGCCCCGTGAACGCGTTCCTCAATTGGTGGGACGGCAACGAGCTGTGGCTTTCGGGGCTGCCTTTCGTGCTGCAGGCCCTGGTGGTGGTGCCCGCCGTGCTGGTGGTGGCCTACGCGACGGCGGCCCTGCTGGATGGCGTGCTCGGGAAGGGCATCGAGCTGATGCGCCGCGCCCGCCACGACGGGACGCCCGGGTAGCCCATGCCTCGGTCACACGTGACCCTGATTCTGGTCATCCTGGTGGCGTTGGTGATCGTCACGTGGCTGGTGACCCACGCGATGCACCGCTAACGGCCGCGGGCCCTCTGCACAGCCGCCGTCGCGGTGGCGGCAACGTCAATTCCTGTTAGGCTTCCCGCCATGCGCGTGGCGATGAGCATCTCGGAGTGCTATGCCCTCGTGCACTGTTGTCGCTGACTCCCAAACCCGTGCGCGGTCTGGTCTGGAGTTTTCGAATTCTCCTGAAGTTTTAGGTGCCTTTCCGCAGAAACGGGACCCGACTCCCATACCTCTCGCACCGGAAGGCCCTCAATGGACACAAGGACCGCATCGCGCTGGCGGCCCGTCCTCGCACTTGCCCTGATCGCCGGCGTCATCGCCGGGTGCCACGGCGGCGCCAGTGATGCCGTCGGCGGCGGTGGCCTGGCCAACGCGCGCACCAGCATCACCCTGGTCGCCTACTCGGTCCCAGAACCCGGTTGGAGCAAGATAATTCCGGCGTTCAACGCCTCCGACGAGGGCAAGGGCGTGCAGGTGGTCACCTCCTACGGGGCCTCCGGTGACCAGTCCCGCGGCGTCGTCGACGGCAAGCCGGCCGACGTCGTCAACTTCTCCGTCGAACCCGACATCGCGCGACTGGTCAAGGCCGGCAAGGTCGCCAAGGACTGGAATACCGACGCCACCAAGGGAATTCCGTTCGGTTCGGTCGTCACGCTGGTGGTGCGCAAGGGCAATCCGAAGAACATCAGGGATTGGGATGACCTGCTGCGGCCCGGAGTGGAGGTCATCACCCCCAGCCCGCTGAGCTCCGGATCGGCCAAGTGGAACCTGCTCGCGCCGTATGCGGTCAAGAGCGAAGGCGGCGCCCACAGCGACGCCGGGGTTGCGTTCATCAAGAAGCTGGTCACCGAACACGTGAAACTGCGCCCCGGATCGGGGCGGGAGGCCACCGACGTCTTCGTCCAGGGCAGCGGTGACGTGTTGATCAGCTACGAGAACGAGGCCATCGCCACCGAGCGGGCCGGAAAGCCGGTCGAACACATCAACCTGGCGCAGACCTTCAAGATCGACAACCCGGTGGCGGTGGTCAACACCAGCCCGCATCTGGACGCCGCCGTCGCCTTCAAGAACTTCCAGTACACGGCCGCGGCCCAAAAGGTCTGGGCGCAAGCCGGTTTCCGCCCGGTCGACCCGGCCGTCGCCGCCGACTTCCGCAACCAGTACCCGGTGCCGGCGAAGCTGTGGACCATCGCCGACCTGGGCGGCTGGGCCACGGCGGACCCGCAGCTGTTCGACAAGAACTCCGGCAGCATCACGAAGATCTACACGAAGGCCACCGGATGACCGCCATCACCCCGGACCCGCTGGCGGTCCGGCCCGAGCTCAGCGGCGACGCGCCACCGGGCCCGCTACCCGGACGCGGCCGCGGCACCACCGCGCTGCGCGTCGGCGTGGCCACGGTCTGGCTCTCGGTGATCGTGTTGCTGCCGCTGGCGGCGATCGCGTGGCAATCCGCGGGCGGCGGCTGGCACGCCTTCTGGCTCGCGGTCACCTCGAATGCCGCGCTGGAATCGTTCCGGGTGACCCTGACGATCTCGGCCGGGGTCACGGTGCTCAACCTGGTCTTCGGCCTGGTGATCGCGTGGGTGCTGGTGCGGGATGACTTTCCGGGCAAGCGCCTCGTGGACGCGATCATCGATCTGCCCTTCGCGCTGCCGACCATCGTCGCCAGCCTGGTGATGCTGGCGTTGTACGGCAACCACAGCCCCGTCGGTCTGCATCTGCAGCACACGTCGTGGGGTGTGGCGGTCGCCCTGGCCTTCGTCACGCTGCCGTTCGTGGTGCGTGCCGTGCAGCCGGTGCTACTCGAACTGGATCGCGAAACCGAGGAGGCCGCGGCGTCGCTGGGTGCCAGCGGGCCGAAGATCTTCACCTCGGTGGTGCTGCCGTCGCTGCTGCCCGCGTTGTTGTCCGGGGCGGGGCTGGCCTTCTCCCGGGCGATCGGCGAGTTCGGTTCGGTGGTGCTCATCGGCGGTGCGGTGCCCGGCAAGACCGAAGTGTCCTCACAGTGGATCCGCACGTTGATCGAGAACGACGACCGCACCGGTGCAGCCGCGATATCGATTGTGCTGTTGGGCATTTCGTTTGTCGTTCTGCTCATCCTGCGGATCGTGGGCGGCCGCGCGGCCAAGCGAGAGGAGCTGTCCGCATGAGATCGTCGGCGGGAGTGCGCTACTGGTTGCGGTTCGTCGCGCTCGCCTACATCTTCGTGCTGCTGGTCATTCCGGTGGCGTTGATCCTGTGGCGCACGTTCCAACCGGGGCTGGGCCAGTTCTACGCCTGGGTCAGCACCCCCGCGGCGATATCGGCGCTGAACCTGACGCTGCTGGTGGTGGCCATCGTGGTGCCCCTCAACGTCATCTTCGGCATCCCCACCGCATTGGTCCTCGCGCGCAACAGGTTTCGCGGCAAGGGCGTGCTGCAGGCGGTCATCGACCTGCCGTTCGCGGTCTCGCCCGTCATCGTGGGTGTCGCGTTGATCGTGTTGTGGGGCTCGGCCGGTGCGCTCGGATTCGTCGAACAGGACCTCGGGTTCAAGATCATCTTCGGCCTGCCGGGCATCGTGCTGGCCAGCATCTTCGTCACCCTGCCCTTCGTGGTGCGCGAAGTGGAGCCGGTGCTGCACGAGCTGGGCACCGACCAGGAGGAGGCGGCGGCCACCCTGGGTTCGGGGTGGTGGCAGACGTTTTGGCGGATCACGCTGCCGTCGATCCGGTGGGGTCTGACCTACGGCATCGTGTTGACCATTGCACGTACCCTGGGGGAGTACGGTGCCGTGCTGATGGTGTCGTCGAACCTGCCGGGAAAGTCGCAGACACTGACATTGCTTGTCTCCGACCGGTACAACCGCGGTGCGGAATACGGCGCCTACGCGCTTTCCACGCTGCTGATGGGGGTTGCGGTGCTGGTGCTGGTTTTCCAGGTAGTGCTGGACGCGCGCCGTGCACGAGCGGCGAAGCAGGCCTGACGAGGAGAATGACCGTGACTCACGCCAACCGGGACGACCTCGCCATCGTCGTGCGCGACGCCAACAAACGTTATGGCGATTTCGTCGCGCTGGACCATGTGGACTTCGCCGTGCCCACCGGCTCGCTGACGGCTTTGCTGGGTCCCAGCGGCTCGGGCAAGTCGACCCTGCTGCGCACCATCGCCGGGCTCGACCAACCCGATACCGGAACCGTCACGATCGACGGCCGCGACGTGACCCGGGTGCCGCCGCAGCGCCGCGGCATCGGATTCGTGTTTCAGCACTACGCGGCGTTCAAGCACCTGACCGTGCGCGACAATGTGGCCTACGGGCTCAAGATCCGCAAGCGGCCCAAGGCCGAGATCAAGGCCAAGGTCGACAACCTGCTCGAAGTGGTGGGACTGAGCGG
This sequence comes from Mycobacterium sp. 1165196.3, assembly GCF_001673415.1. Classification (NCBI taxonomy): domain Bacteria; kingdom Bacillati; phylum Actinomycetota; class Actinomycetes; order Mycobacteriales; family Mycobacteriaceae; genus Mycobacterium; species Mycobacterium sp. 1165196.3. The sequence continues at coordinate 10,954 of NZ_LZLU01000093.1, forward strand.
CTTTCAAGCCCGCTACCCCAACCAGTTGTCCGGCGGTCAGCGCCAGCGCATGGCGCTGGCGCGGGCGTTGGCGGTCGACCCGCAGGTGCTGCTGCTCGACGAGCCGTTCGGCGCGCTGGACGCCAAGGTGCGTGAGGATCTGCGGGCGTGGTTGCGGCGCCTGCACGACGAGGTGCACGTGACCACGGTGCTGGTCACCCACGACCAGGCCGAGGCGCTCGACGTCGCCGACCGCATCGCGGTGCTGAACAAGGGCCGCATCGAACAGGTCGGCTCCCCGACGGACGTGTACGACACCCCGGCGAACGCGTTCGTGATGTCATTCCTCGGTGCGGTGTCCACCCTGAACGGCACTTTGGTGCGCCCGCACGATATCCGGGTGGGCCGCAATCCCGATATGGCGATCGCCGGCGGTGACGGCACGGCCGAGTCCGTCGGGGTGGTGCGCGCCGTCGTCGACCGGGTGGTGACGCTGGGCTTCGAGGTGCGGGTCGAGTTGACCAGCG
>NZ_LZLU01000094.1:0-568 GCF_001673415.1 Mycobacterium sp. 1165196.3
ATGCATCGTCGCCGGGCTACACCCAATCGCCCACTCCTCCGCATCCCGCGTCGCGGAATGCATCGTCGCCGGGCTACGTTAACCAGCTATGACCTCTGCCCCGCTCACCGTCTACACGACCTCCTGGTGTGGTTACTGCCACCGGCTCATGACGGTGCTCAAGTCCAACGGAATTCCCTACGAGGCGGTCGACATCGAGCACGACGCGGCGGCCGCTGATTTCGTCAGCTCGGTCAACGGCGGCAACAGGACGGTCCCGACGGTCAAGTTCGCCGACGGGTCGACGCTGACCAACCCGAGCGCCGCCGAGGTGAAGGCGAAGCTGGCCCAGACCGGGAGCTAGCCCCTCAGTCGATCGCGGCCCAGGATTCGATGATCACGCGGGCGATCGAGATCGACCCGGGCAGCAGCAGTTTCGACTCAGACGAGCTGGACCAGTCCCCCGCCGCGAGCGCGGCGCGCACCTCGTCGCGGGTGAACCAGGCCGCCTCGGCGATCTCGCCGTCGTTGAAGGAGAACTCTTCGGCCGGGTCGGCGACGGCGTGGAAACCGACCATCAGCGAGCGCG
>NZ_LZLU01000095.1:0-2296 GCF_001673415.1 Mycobacterium sp. 1165196.3
CGTTCTCGGTGTGGCGCGGCACACCGGCCCCGGTACGCGGCGCGCTGGTGGCCCGCCTCGGCGAGCTGCTGACCGCGCACCGCGGCGAGCTGGCCACCCTGGTGACCCTCGAGGTCGGCAAGATCGCCTCCGAGGCCGCCGGCGAGGTGCAGGAGATGATCGACATCTGCCAGTTCGCGGTCGGCCTGTCGCGCCAGCTCTACGGCCGCACCATCGCCTCGGAACGCCCCGGCCACCGGCTGCTGGAGACCTGGCACCCGCTCGGTGTCGTCGGCGTGATCACCGCGTTCAACTTCCCGGTCGCGGTTTGGGCCTGGAACGCCGCGCTGGCCCTGGTGTGCGGGGACCCGGTGGTGTGGAAGCCCTCGGAGCTGACGCCGTTGACGGCGCTGGCCACCCAGTCGTTGATCGCCCGGGCCGCGGCCGACGTCGGCGCCCCGCCTGCGGTGAGCTCGCTGGTGCTAGGCGACCGCGACCTCGGCGAGCTGCTGGTGGACGACCCGCGCGTCGCGCTGGTGTCGGCGACCGGTTCGGTCCGGATGGGCCGGGCCGTCGGTCCCCGCGTCGCCGCGCGGTTCGGCCGGGTGCTGCTGGAGTTGGGCGGCAACAACGCCGCCATCGTGACGCCGTCGGCCGACCTGGACCTTGCGGTGCGCGCGGTGGTGTTCGCGGCCGCCGGCACCGCGGGGCAGCGCTGCACCACCCTGCGCCGGCTGATCGTCCACCGCTCGGTGGCCGACGAGGTGGTCGCGCGCGTCGCGTCCGCCTTCGGGCAGCTGCGCATCGGTGACCCGTCGGCGCCGGACACGCTGGTCGGACCGCTGATTCACGAGACCGCCTACCGCGACATGGTGGGGGCGCTCGAACAGGCGCGCGCCGACGGCGGCGAGGTGATCGGCGGCGAGCGCACCCATCCCGAGGCCCCCGAACACCCGAGTTCCTACTACGTCGCGCCGGCGCTGGTGCGGATGCCCGCGCAGACCGCCATCGTGGCCACCGAAACGTTCGCGCCCATCCTCTACGTGCTGACCTACGACGAGCTCGACGACGCGATCGCCCTCAACAACGCGGTGCCGCAGGGCCTTTCGTCGGCCATTTTCACCACCGACCTACGCGAGGCCGAGCGCTTCCTGGCCGAATCCGACTGCGGAATCGCCAATGTCAACATCGGCACGTCCGGCGCGGAGATCGGCGGCGCGTTCGGCGGAGAGAAGGAAACCGGCGGCGGACGCGAATCCGGCACCGATTCGTGGCAGGCCTACATGCGCCAAAGTACCAATACCGTCAATTATTCCGGCGAGTTACCGCTGGCCCAGGGCGTGAAGTTCGGATGAATCCAAAGTGGCCGGGGTCTCATGTCGTATGAGTACTATCTGACACATGCCGACTGCCCGCAGGCGCTTATCCCCCGAGGATCGACGCGCTGAGCTGCTCGCTTTAGGGGCAGAGGTCTTTGGGAAGCGGCCCTACGACGAGGTCCGCATCGACGAAATCGCGGAACGCGCCGGGGTCTCGCGGGCCCTGATGTATCACTACTTCCCCGACAAACGGGCATTCTTCGCGGCGGTGGTCAAGGACGAGGCCGACCGCCTGTACGAGAACACCAACATGGACGACGCCACCGGCCTGACCATGTACGAAGAGGTCCGCACCGGCGTCATGGCCTACATGGCCTACCACGAGCAGAACCCCGAGGCGGCGTGGGCCGCCTACGTCGGCCTGGGCCGGTCCGACCCGGTTCTGCTGGGCGTCGACGATGAAGCCAAGAACCGTCAGCTCGAGCACATCATGAGCCGGATCAGCGACCTGGTGGCCAAGACCCCCGCGGGGAAGCTGGAACCCGACGTCGAGCGGGACCTGCGGGTGATCTGCCACGGCTGGCTGGCGTTCACCTTCGAGTTGTGCCGGCAGCGCATCATCGACCCCACCACGAATGCCGATCGCCTCGCCGACGCGTGCGCGCACTCGCTGTTCGACGCCATCGCCCGGGTCCCCGAGATCCCCGAGGAACTGTCCCACGCGATGGCGACCGCTCGGATCGAGCCGCGCTAGCCGACGCCTTGTCGGTGCCCGTTGGCACCATGGACGGGTGAGCACTCGCGCCGACTCCGGGCCGCCCGGCCGCCCCGACCCGTTGGGCCGGTTCAGCGCCATCACCCGCGAGTGGTTCACCAGCACCTTCGACGCACCCACCACCGCACAGGCCGACGCGTGGAACGCGATCGCCGACGGCCACAACACACTGGTGATCGCCCCGACCGGATCGGGTAAGACGCTGGCGGCGTTCCTGTGGGCG
>NZ_LZLU01000096.1:0-111677 GCF_001673415.1 Mycobacterium sp. 1165196.3
GTCGGTGGGGGGCGGTTCGCGTGAGCACCGCGAGGGCGTCGGGGAATCCGCGCACACCGCCGATTCGCGGGCGGACGACTTCCAAGTTATGTGATCCACAGTTCTCGCCACCGCTAGCGCTGGCAATCAGTGTAAGCGTGTTCCTGCCCCACCTGGTGAACCGCCATTCGGCGCTTCATCCCCTGATCGCCGCTGCCGCAAGAGCAAACCGAGTGCGCGCGAGCAGCTCGAAACACTCGGCAAATCACCCGGGTGAATCAGTCGCGGGGGCGATGACCAAACGTCGCGCGCCGATTAATGCTGGCTTAACAACTGGCGAGCGGACGGTACGTGGAGCCGAACGCGTTTTCGGATCCGCGTGGGCGCCGCACAAGTGAGCAACGCCTCGCGATGACGTGGACGACCTGGCTGCGTTGAGCACCACCGAACGCCATCGCCACAAACGGGAGAAACCAGATGACGCCTCGTCAATTTCAACGATCGCCGGCCGAAATCGGCTCCGGCGCCGCACGAACGCCACGGCTGCTGGATCGAGTGCTCGATGCCGCCTTCGCCCGGCGTTGGTCCCATCGGAAGGGAGATACCGCGATGGACCCGGTCTCGGCGATCGAGGATCAACTTCACGCGCTGCAGCCCATCTGCAGTGCCGAGCGGGTGTCGACCGGCACCACCTGCGGTGCGCCGGCGGTGGCGGTCGCCGAGATCCACGCCGTCGACGGATGCGACCGGATGGGGCTCACCCCAGACGGCGACTTCGTCGAGACGTTCTGCCAAGCCTGCTTGGCCATCGTGCGATCGGCGATGGCGACCTACGTGAGCGACAGGCGCGAGATGGCTTCCCGATGCGGCACCCGCCCGGTGTGCGCCACCTGCGGGCGTCCCACGGGATACCTGCGCAGTGTCTTTGCTGTGCGCCCGATCGGACCTGGGCGGCTGACATCATGACCCCACTACAAATTGCCATCCTGTCTGTGGCCGCGGTGGCCGGTGATTATGCGGTCCTTACGTTGATTAATGGCCAGCTAAGCGAATTCGGTGTCGCCACCGCCGTTTGCGCGGGATCGTTGGTCACGGCGGGACTGATCATCCATGCCGCCAACCGGCGCCGCCAGGCGATGGCGCGGGGACGCGCGGCTGTCTGGGAGCGCCGTGATCGGCAGGCGGCTACCATCGCCGCACAGCGGGCACCGCTGTGCGGAGGAGCCAGCCAAAAGCCAAGTGAGTCAACCAGTTTCGTCGACCGGCAACTGACGCGCTTATGCGGGGCATGCGCGCCGACTTTCAACCGAGAGCCGACATGATGAGCCCGCGGCCGCCCAGGCCGATGATCCCCGAAGCCACCGGCTCACTGCGCCAGATCAGCCGCTATCTCCGCGGAGCGACCGGATAATAAACGCGCGCTGGGAGTTTCGAAGATGGATTTCGGGGCGCTGCCACCAGAAGTCAACTCCGGCCGCATGTACTGCGGTCCCGGCTGCGGGTCGATACTGGCTGCCTCGGCGGCCTGGGACGGGATGGCCGCCGACCTGCATTACACGGCCGCTGCCTACGGGTCGGTGATCTCCGACCTGACCAGCGCGGCATGGCTGGGTTTGGCATCGGTGTCGATGGCGGCCGCCGCCGCGCCCTACGTCTCGTGGCTGACGACGACTGCCGCGCTGTGCGAGCAAGCGGCTACCGGGGCCAGGGCCGCCGCGACCGCCTACCAGGCCGCATTTGCGATGACGGTCCCTCCGCCGGTGGTCGCGGCCAACCGCGCGCAGCGGATGGTGCTGATCGCGACTAACATCCTCGGTCAAAACGCGCCGGCCATCGCGGCCACCGAAGCCGAGTACGGCGAAATGTGGGCCCAAGATGCCGCCGCGATGTACGAGTATGCCGGCGCATCCGCGGCCGCTTCGGCGGTGCCGCCGTTCACCTCGCCTCCGCCCACCACAAATCCAGCCGGGGCCATCATGTCGACGGGCTCGCAACTGCTCTCAGCGGTGCCCAACGCGCTTCAGGGGCTTGCGCTGTCCCCGGCCACCGCGCCGTCACTGTCGTCGTTCTCGCAGTTGCTCAGCTTCCTGAGCCCGGTGAACTTGGGCGTTTCGTCGGCGGCAACGGCCATCACGTCGACGGGCACGGGCGGATCATATGCGGGCTTGGGGTACGCGATGCACTACGACCCAGAAGGTGCCAGCAAGATGGACGCCATTCTGGAACGTTTGGGGGCGCCGCCGGCAGGCTCCGCGGCCGGCGGGCTCGCGTCAGTCGGTTCGGCAGGGCCGGGGGCGGGTAGCGGTGCGTCACCTGTAATGACAGCGGGTTTGGGCCGGGCATCCTCGATCGGCGCGCTATCGGTACCGCCACACTGGGCCGCGGCCACGCCGACCATCAGAAGTGTCGCGGTGACATGGCCGAACGCGCTCCCGGGTGCCATCCCGACCGTCCTCGCAACGAGCCCCGAAAACATGCTCGACGAAATGCTGTTGGCGAGTATGGCGGTGCGCGGCATCCGCGGTGCGCCCCCTCAGGGCCGGCCCACGATCACGATTACCGTGACGCCTTCGCGTTCACCCGGGTGAATTAGCTCGCCGGGTGATGACGACTCACCCCGCGCCGGTGAATGCTGACTCAGCAGCTGGCGAGCGGAGGGCAAATGCAGCCGACCACGTACCGGATGTGCATTCGAGGCCGCGTGACCGAGCGGCTCGGGTTCGCATTCGAAGGGATGCGCCTCGAGGCCGGTACGACCGAAACCGTGTTCACCGGCGAAATCCGCGACCAGTCACAGCTTTACGGACTCCTGGACCGGGTCCGTGATCTCGGCCTCGAGCTCGTCAGCGTACAACCGCAGCCCGCGGCTGACCCGACGACAACAACCCACATCAGGAAGGACATGTAATGCGAGCCATAACTGTTTCAGATCGTGACGCCGGTACCGCTGGTCTGTCGCTGACGGACCTGCCTTATCCTCAGGCGGCCGACAACGATGTCGTTGTGCGGGTCCACGCCGCTGGTTTCACCCCGGGGGAGCTCGACTGGCCGCACACGTGGATCGACCGCTCGGGTCACGACCGGACGCCGAGCGTGCCCGGCCACGAGCTGTCGGGCGTGGTGGTTGAATTGGGCTACGGCACCACACTTTTAACCGTTGGACAGCGGGTGTTCGGCCTCGCCGACTGGGCCCGCAACGGCTCGCTGGCGGAGTACGCCGCCGTGGAAGCCCGTAATCTCGCACCGCTGCCGATGGACATCGACCATACTGTGGCCGCGGCGCTGCCGATCTCGGGATTGGCGGCCTGGCAGGGTTTGTTCGACCACGGCCGCCTCGCCGCCGGGCAGACGGTTCTGGTCCACGGCGCCGCCGGCGGGGTGGGGTCGATCGCGGTGCAGCTCGCTCGCGAGATCGGTGCGCGCGTCATCGGTACCGGCCGGACCGCAGACCGGGACCGGGCGACGGAGCTCGGCGTCCACGCCTTCATCGACCTGGAGAACGAAAAGCTCGAAGACGCAGGCGAAGTCGACGTGGTGTTCGACGTGATCGGCGGAGAGGTTCTCGCCCGATCGGCCGCTCTGGTGCGCGCCGGCGGAACGCTCGTCACCATCGCTGAGCCGCCGAAGACGCAGCCGCAAGACGGAAGGGCAATTTTCTTCCTTGTCGAGGCCGATCGCGCCCAGCTCGCCGCCCTCGCCGCGCGAGTGCGCGATGGACGCCTTCGGCCGGTGGTCGGTGCAGTGCTGCCGCTTGCCGAAGCAGCCGCCGCATTCGCTCCGGCGAAGCGCGTCCCAGGCAAGACGATCCTGCGCGTCGCCGAAGACTGAAAACGGAGGCAGCCGAAATGGCCATGAAAATAGCACTCGCCGCACTGGTGGTTGCGGTAATGCTCGCGCCCGCAAGCGATGCCGCGCCGGTGCCGGAGAATTCGGATCAAAACCCGGTGATCCGACCAGTTTTCAGCCAACCCACCAACGTTCCCGGTAAATCGCTGGAAGCGGTGGCCGTCAGCTATCCGCCCGGCGGTAAAAGCGAAGCCCACCACCACGCAAAATCGGCGTTCATCATGGCGTACGTGATCTCCGGAGCGATCCGCAGTCAGGTGGAAGGTGAGCCGGCACGCGTCTACCACGCCGGTGAGACGTGGAGTGAAGCCCCTGGCGCGCACCACACGATCAGCGAAAACGCCAGCACCACCGAACCCGCCGAATTACTGGCGGTTTTCCTGCTCGATACCGGAGACGGCCCGCTCACCACCAACGACAACGCCTGAAGATGAGACATCGTTCACTCCGGGCGCTCGAAACCGTCGCACGACGGCTAATCCGTCGAGTCGGTTTGGAAAAGAGGGCAGATGAAAGCCAGTAAAGACTTCGACGTGATCGTCATCGGTGGCGGAGTGGGCGGTGTGGCCGCCGTGCGCAAGCTTGCATCCGTGGGCCTTTCGGTAGCGCTCGTCGAGGATCGTCTGGTCGGCGGAGAATGTCATTACTGGGGTTGCAACCCGAGCAAAACGTTACTCCGCCCGATCGAGGTGTTCAACCTCGCAAAAGCGGTTCCCGGTGTGCGAGAGGCGATTTCGGACCGCAGGTTGGACGTTGCGGCCGTCTTCAAGAAGCGCGACGCGATCATCGAGAACCTGTCGGACCAAGACCGAATAGAGTCGCTGCGGCAAGCCGGTGTTGCGGTGTTTCACGGGTTCGCTCGGTTGAGCGGCCAACGAACAGTGCGGGTGGCCTACACCCTGGGAGACACCACCGAAGCCGTCTTGACCGCACGTCACGCGGTCGTGCTGGCCACCGGCACTCGTCCCAACGTGCCGGAGATACCTGGGCTGGCGCAGGCACGCCCGTGGACCAATCGGGACCTGACGACCATGACGCGGGTGCCGCCTCGCGCGCTGCTGGTGGGTGGCGGCCCCGTCGCTGTCGAGTTCGCGACCATCCTGAGCGGGTTAGGCTCAGCGGTAACGCTTCTGGTGCGTGAGAACACTCTGCTAGCCAGCTGCGAACCCGAAGCTCGAGAGCTGGTCACGCAATCGCTGCGCAGCAAAGGCGTGACGATTCACTTCGAGACGGAGTTGTCGGCGGTATGCCGGCCCGTGCCGGGCGGCTGCGTCACGGCAACTTTCCACGACCAGACCATCGAGGTAGACGAAATCGTCCTGGCCGCGGGACGCCGCACCAACACCGACACCATCGGACTGGAATCCCTTGGCCTGCCAAGCGGCGGCTTCGTCACAGTGAACGACCATCTCCAGGCGGTCGGCGTCTCGGGCGGTTGGCTCTACGCCCTCGGGGATACCACCGGGCGTGCCCGGCTGTCTCATATCTCCACCTACCACGGCCGGGTCGTGGCCGACATCATCGCGGCCCGGGCCGCGGGACGTGAACTATCCGACAACGAGTTGATCGCCCGTGATGCCGGCAATGTGGCGCAGGTTATCTACACCGAGCCTCAAGTGGCCTGGGTGGGGCGCACCGAAAGTCAGGCCCGGGCAGAAGGGTTCGCGGTTCGGACGAGGGCTGCCCGTTACCCCGGCGCGGTGTCGTTCCTTGCCCTGTACCGGGACGGCTTCCAAGGATGGGCAAAATTGGTGATCGACGCCGAGACCAACACACTTCTCGGCGCGACATTCGTGGGCCCGCAGTTCTCCGAACTGGTTCAAGCAGCCACACTGGCCATCCTCGCGGAGGTCCCGGTCAGTCTGCTACGCCATGCCGTCGCACCACATCCGACGGTCAACCAGGTTTGGGATCCGCTACTGACCCAAGAATCCGAGCTCGGCCCGTTGCTGGAGAACGAGGCGCGGCAAGCGCAGAAGAGCGCGTGAGCGAATCCCTGAGAGGAACGGCAATGACCTACGAGTGGCCGGTAGTGCGACTGTGACCATGCTGGTAGCGGGGGTCCGTACGCTCGGCGGCGACGTGGTGACGTTCGAAGCGGACGACCCGCGACCGTTGGCGGCCGACGAGGCTCTTGTCGACATTCGAAGTGCCGGCGTTGGCAACTGGGACAACGTCATTCGCTATGGCGGCTGGGACGTCGGAACACCGCCGCCGCTGGCGCTCGGCGTCGAGGCCGCCGGGGTCATCAAGGCCGTCGGTGGCCACTCGAGCGGATTCAGCGTAGATCAAGAGGTGCTGTGCCACCCCGTGCCGCTACGCGACCAAGGCACGTGGGCGCCGTTGCTGATCGCACCCGCCGGGTCGCTCGCCCACAAACCGCCCGAGGTTCCGTGGGAGATCGCAGCGATCTTTCCGGTGCCGGCCTTGACCGCCGAGCAGGTGGTTGCCGAGGCGTTGGCACTGCGCGGTGGAGAAACGTTGCTCGTTCATGGCGCGGGCGGAATCACCGGTGGGCTGATCGTCCAGATGGCCGCCCTGCGCGGGGCCGAGGTGCTCGCGACCGCCGGCCCGCGCAGCGCCGACCGGGTCCGCGGCCATGGCGCCCGCGAAGTCATCGACTACCGCGATCCGCTCTGGCCCCGACACGCACGTGCGTTGGCCAAGGACTCCATCGACGCCGTCGCCAACGCGGCCCCAGGCGGTGCTGCCGCGGCGATGACCGCGCTTGCCGACGGCGGCCGGCTGGCCACCATCACCCCCGATCCACCCGCATCGACCCGGGGGATCAGCGTGACAGCGGTTTACGTCCGCTCCGACGGGGCCCAACTCGGCCGCCTCACCGCGCTACTCGCCTCCGGTCGATTGAGCATGCCGACCCCGCGTTCCTGCGGCCTCGATCAGGCCGCCGCCGCCCTCGCGCACGTCGTCGCGGGCCACGAGCCCAGCGGAGTGGTGATCACGCAAACGAACTCACCAAGTTAGCCGCAAACCTCACACCACAGAAGGAGTCTGCAGATGACCACCATTACCCCCATCCACACCGGAGTGGCCGATCACATCGGGCACTACGCCGACGCGGTCACCGTATCCGGCGGTGGCACAACAATTTTCGTCTCCGGAACACCCGGGGTACGCGAAGACGGCACGTTGCCCGACGACTTCACCGAGGAGGCGCGTCAATGCTGGACCAATGTCGAAACCGCGCTCCGCAAGGCCGGTGCCGAACTCACCGACATTGTCTACATGCGCCAATGGGTCACCAGCCGTGACAACGCGTCCGCCTACCTGGCGGTGAGCAAAGAGTTCATCCGCCACCGACCCGGCGGCATGTTCAGCATCATCGACGGGCTGGTATGGCCCGACATCCGGGTGGAAGTCGAAGTCATCGCCGTCCTGCCGGCATGAGCGATTACGCGAAACTCCAGCTATCCACCGACGAACTGCTGACCACGACCCGCTCGGTGCGCAGACGCCTCGACCTGACCAAACCCGTTCCCATCGGCCTGATCCGGGAATGCCTGGAGATCGCGGTGCAAGCACCGACGTCGGCCAACGTGCAGAACTGGAGCTTCATCGTGGTCACCGACGCCCAACAGCGTCGTGCGATCGCCGATGTGTACCGCCGCACCTGGGACCTGATCGCCGCGTCGCCGTACGCGGTCGCCGATCGGTTCAAGGAGGACCCCGCGCGCAATCGGGAGCAGCGCAAGGTGTCCGACAGTGCGGCGTATCTGGCCGAGCATTTCAGCGAGGTCCCGGTTTTGATGATTCCGTGCGTCGCGGTCATCGACGGCGACGGCAGGTTGACCGGCGAAAACGCCAACCAGTATTGGAGTTCGGTCATGCCCGCCACGTGGAGTTACATGCTGGCCGCGCGCTCTCGGGGCTTGGGAACCACGTGGACCGGGGTGACCATCATGGCCGACGACGAGATGCGGGCCATCCTCGGCCTGCCGGACAACGTCTATCACGCCACGACCGTCCCCACCGCCTACTACACCGGCACGACCTTCCGCCCCGCCAAGCGGATTCCGCTGGACGACGTGCTGCATTTCGACCGATGGTGACCCCGCAATGAGGTTGCGCGACGCGGCGCCGACCAGACGTGCCATGGTGGTCGCGGTCACGGTGTCGATGGTCGCGTTCCTCGACTCGACGGTGATCAACCTGGCCTTGCCGGCCACCGAGCACGACCTCGGGGGTGGCCTGGTGCTGCAGCAATGGATCGTCGACGGCTACCTGTTGGCGATGGCGGCCGCAATGTTGCCCGGCGGGTCCATCTCGGATCTGATCGGACGGGTACCCGTAATGCGGTTCGGGCTGTCGGCTTTCGGGGCGGGCTCGGTTCTCGCGGCGGCCGCCATCACGCCGACGATGCTGATCACGGGGCGCCTCATCCAAGGCCTGGGAGCGGCGTTCCTCGTGCCGGGCTCGCTGGCGCTAATCAACTCGGTGTTCGACAAAGCGCACCAGTCGGCAGCGATCGGCGTCTGGACCGGATGGACGGGAGCCGCGTTCGCGTTGGGCCCCCTGCTAGGAGGACTGTGCGTCGATTTCCTCAGCTGGCGTTGGATTTTCGTGTTGTCTGCGATTCCCATGGCGATCGGATATGCGCTGACCTTCTGGTTGTGCCCGATGTCGGCGCGCATCGAGGGCGCCCACGTCGATGTGGCCGGGGTGGGCCTATCGTCGATTGGGTTGGCCGCGACCGTGTTTGCGTTGATCGAATCACAACACGACGGCTGGACCGCCCCGATGGTCATCACGCCATCGGTGGTCGGGATTACCGCACTGGCCGGCTTCGTGAGCTGGCAGCACCGCAGCCGATGCCCGATGCTTCCGTTGCCGCTGTTCGCCTTTCGCAACTTCGCTGCCGCCAACCTCGTCACCGCCTTCGTCTACGGCGGGTTGACACTGGGGTCGTTGGCCGTCGCCCTCTACACCCAAGAGATCGGCGGCTACTCAGCCACCGCGGCCGGACTGGCCACCCTGCCGATCCCAGCGGTGTCGTTCCTGTTCGCCCGTCACGTCGGCCGCATCGCCGCGCGGGTGGGACCACGCGCGTTCCTGATCGTCGGCCCCGCCGTGGCGGGGGTCGGGCTGCTGCTGATTCGCCCGAAGCCCAAAGGATTTCACGCGATCACCGACCTGATCCCCGGCATGACCGTGCTGGCCATTGGACTGGTCGCGACCATCACACCGCTGATGTCCGTCACGTTGGCCTCGGTGCCGATCGAACACGGCGGCTTGGCGTCGGGGATCAACAACGCCGTCTCGCGACTCGCCGCGCTGATGTCGATCGGATCCATGGGCCTGATCACCGTTGGCGTGGCGAGCGCCACCGGATTCGCCCACGTGTTAGGGGTGAGCGCTGCGCTCTTCGGCCTGGGCGCATTGTGCGCCGCGCTGTTGATCACCAACCCCGTCGCCGGGTGCCAACCTGTGCCCTGTGACATCGCGGCGCTCTGCCGCGACCGGCCCGGTGCGCAACCCGCCCTGGCCGGCCAGCCGTCGGCAGCGACCGAACCATCCCCGCCGCCGTGATGTCGCAGGAAGGTACCGCAACATGGCACGGCAAGTTGGAGGAAAGATGACCACACCACCCGTACCGTCCGAAGCCCGAGACCACGAGCGGATGATGACCATGCTGACTGGTTACTGGGTCACCCAGATCGTTCGTGCCGCAGCGACTTTCAACTTAGCGGATCATCTCGCTGGGAGTATCGATACGGCTGAATCGATCGCTGCGGAGGAGTCCCTCGATCCCGACGCCACTCGGAGGCTCATCCGGGCCTGCGCCTCGCTGGGGCTTGTGACGTCGGCCGACGGTGTGCAGCTGAGCGGGACGCCCCTGCTCAGCACGCTGCTCAGAGACGACCCGAACTCGTTGCGTGGCATGGTCCTTGCGCAAGCCGCACCTGGTCATTGGTTGACCTGGGGATGCTTCCCGGATGCTGTTCGCAGCGGCACCAGGCAGATGGAGGCTGCCCACGGTATACCTGGCACGATCTTCGACTACTTAGCCACACATCCCGACGAGGCGAGTCATTTCACCGAAGCCATGTCGAATCTCAGTGCGGCCGCTGCGATCGAGATCGCGAAGCTGGTCGATACCCGAGGCGTCGAGTACGCGCTCGACGTCGGGGGAGCAAACGGCGAGGTTCTTCGGGCGATGATGCGGTCGGATCCCGAGCTGCGCGGCGGCGTCTTCGACCTGCCGCAAATCGTGCCCTACGCGGCGGCGGCGGCTCGCAAAGATGGCCTGCGGGAACGCCTTAACGCAGTGGGGGGAGACTTTTTCGAGTCGGTACCGCCCGCAGATCTGTACGTGCTCAAATACATCCTGCACGACTGGGACGACCAGAACTGCATACGGATCTTGACAAACTGCCGTGCTGCCCTCCAAGAGGGTGGGCGCCTCGTCGTGATCGACTATCTCGTCGGAGAATTCGGCGGTCCCGTGCTGCCGACAATGATGGACATGAACATGTTGGTCATGACCGGTGGCAAGGAACGCGACATCGCAGAGTTCGACGCGCTTTTCGCCTCCACCGGATTTCGCCGCACCACCGTCGGACAGGCTGGGCAGTTCGCCGTCATAGAAACCGTAGGGATCTGACATGGTAGCCGCCACGGGGGGCCGATGTATTGGCAGCGGACGCGATCGGCCAGAGATATCAGCGAAAGGCGCTCGACTTTCACTATCACAGGGGCGACGACGATGCCTGCTCGCTGCTGCAGCGTCGCCCTAGCGGCTACCCCGGGAATCAACTCGATCGTGATGGCGTTCGGCTAGCCGTGGCACAAGCGAAGAGATGGCTTAATATCAGCCCTTCGGGCATTCCAAATCGGGGGGCGCGGTGTTGAGGCTTCTCACGCGGGCATGGGTTCCGCTGGTCGTGGTGGTGGCGCTGGCCGTCGGCGGCATCGCGGTGATGCGACTCAATGGCGTCTTCCCTGGACCCGGCTTGCCCAAGCCCGATCCCCGGGATGCCACCCCGCCCTATGCGGCCAAGACCGCCATCTACGAAATACTGGGACCGCCCGGGACGACCGGAGTCGTCAACTGGATGGATGCGGAGTCGCTGCCGCAGAAGGCGAACTTCACGACATTGCCGTGGTCGAAGACGATCGTCGCCGAGATGCCCGGTATCTTCGCCTATGTCGTCGCCCAAGGTGACAGCCCCTTCATCGGTTGCCGCATCACCGTTGACGGCAAATTGGTCGATCAGCAACAGGCCAACGGGCACAACGCGCAAGTTTCCTGCTTGGACAAGTCGGCATGACCGACCAAACCAGCGACACGGACGAAATCCCCGTCGCGCAGCCCTATGAGCTCGAGCGCAAACCGCGCCTCGCTCGTACCATCCGCGCGCTGGCGCTGCCGATCGTCGTGGCCTGGGTGCTGATCGCGATCGGGGTGAACGTCTTCGTCCCGCAGTTGGAGAAGGTTGCCGAGGAGATTTCCGTCCCGCTCTCGCCGTCAGACGCACCATCGGTAACCGGGATGAAACACATCGGCGAGAAGTTCAAGGAGTACGACTCCGACAACCTCGTCCTGGTCACCCTGGTCGGTGACAAACCGCTCGGCCCGGACGCCCACCGGTTCTACGACGACCTGGTCAAAAAGATCCAGGCCGACCACGAACACGTCGAGCATGCGCTGAACTTCTGGGGTCAGCGATTCACGTCCTCAGGTGTGGAGAGCTACGACCATAAGGCCGCCTACGTCCAGGTCAACCTCAAAGGCGATCAGGGTGGGGCGGTCGGCGACGAATCCGTTGCAGCGGTGCGCAAGATCGTCGCGGACTCCAAGCCGCCCGCCGGCGTCAAGGCCTACGTCGCGGGCCAGGGAGCGCTGACCGCCGACGTGATTGTTGTCGGTGACAAGAGCCTGGCCAAGATCACGATCATCACGGTCGTGATCATCGCGCTCATGCTGATGTTCGTTTACCGGTCCATCAGCACCGTGTTACTGACCATGGTGATCCTCTTCGTGGGACTCGCGGCCGGCCGCGGCGCGGTGGCGCTGTTGGGCGAAACCGGCGTCATGGGGTTGTCGACCTTCGCCGTGAACCTGCTGACCTCACTCGCGATCGCAGCGGGTACCGACTATGCGATTTTCATGGTCGGCCGCTACCAGGAGGGCCGCGAACGCGGTCTGGACCGTGAGGCCGCCTATTACGACACGTTCGCCGGCGTCAGCAAGGTGGTCCTGGGCTCCGGGCTGACCATCGTCGGGGCGCTGGCCTGCTTGAAGTTCACCCGGCTGCCCTACTTCAGTTCGCTGGCGTTCCCGTGCGCGGTGGGACTGCTGGTGGTGGTGGCGGCTGGGGTCACGCTGACGCCCGCTCTCATTGCAGTCGCCAGTGGCTTCGGCCTTTTGGACCCCAAGCGCAAGTTCAACTACACCCGCTGGCGCCGCCTGGCGACGGCCATCGTGCGCTGGCCGGCGCCCATCCTCGCGACCTCGGTCATCCTGGCGATCGTTGGCGCCCTTGGTCTCGCGGGCTTCACCCCGCGCTACAACGACCTGTATTACCTGCCGAAGAGCGCGGCCTCGGTGCAGGCGTACGACGCGGCCGATCGGCACTTCACCCAGGCCCGCCTGAACCCGGACCTGCTGATGATCGAATCGGACCACGATTTGCGCAATCCCCGAGACATGCTGGTGTTGGACAAGGTTGCCGGTGCCATTTTCCGGGTGCCGGGCATCGAACGGGTGCAGAGCATCACCAGACCGCTCGGCCCACCGATCGAAGACGGGTCCATTCCGTTCCAGCTGAGTGTGCAAACCGCGCCGATCCGCAGCAACCTGAACTACCTCAAGGACCGCGTCGCCGACATCAAGAAGATCATCGGAGATCTCGACACCCAGATCGCGCTGTTGGAGCGCCAGTACGCGATAACCCAAAAGCTCGCCGACGCCGCGGAGGACAGCTCGAAGACCACCGGAGAGACGGCGGCCATCACGGACGAGATCCGGGACCACATCGCGGATTTCGACGACTTCTGGAGGCCGATTCGCAGCTACTTCTACTGGGAGAAGCACTGCTACGACATCCCGATCTGCTGGTCGCTACGGTCGCTGTTCGACGCGCTGGACGGATTCGATCAGCTGGCCGAAAAGTTCCACGCCCTCACCGGCGATCTCTCCAACACAGCCAAGGCCACGCGCGAATTGCTGGCGATCATCCCGGAGAACATCGCCGTCACCAAGTCGATCCGCGATACGACGCTGACCATCTACAGCACGTTCGACAACCTGGTCGATCAGTTCGATCGGCTGACCGACACGAACGCCGTAATGGGCAAATCGTTCAACGACGCTCGGGTGGAAAGCCTGTTCTACCTGCCGCCGGAGATCTTCCAGAACTCCGACTTCCAGTTCGGGTTGAGCCTGATGGTGTCGCCCGACGGAAAGGCAGCGCGCTTCATCATCACTCACTCCGTGGACCCGGCGACCGCGGAAGGCATCAAGTCCGTCGAGCAAGAGCGCAACGCGGCCAAGGAGGCGCTGAAGCTCACCTCGCTGGAGAACGCCGACATCTATCTCGGCGGCACCGCCGCAACATTCAACGACATCGCCACTGGCGCCTGGTACGACCTGCTGATCGCCGCGGTGGCGTCGATCGTGCTGATCTTCATCATCATGGTGATCGTTACCCGTGCTCTCGTCGCCGCGGGAGTCATCGTCGGCACGATCGTGCTGTCGCTGGGCGCGGCGTTCGGATTCTCGACGCTGATCTGGCAGCACCTGGGCCACTTCCAGTTGCACTGGGTGGCAACGGAATTCGCGTTGATCGTGCTCTTGGCGGTGGGGTCCGACTACAACCTGATGCTGGTGTCCCGAATCGAGGAAGAGATCGGAGCCGGCCTGAACACGGGACTCATCCGCGGCGTCGGCGTGACGGGCCCGGTGGTGTCCGCGGCCGGTGTGGTGTTCGCCGTCACGATGGCCGCGATGCTCTCCAGCGATCTGCGGGCGATCGGTCAGTTCGGGTCCACGATCGGGATCGGTCTGATGTTCGACACCTTCGTCGTCCGAACCCTCATCACGCCGTCGATCATGACGGTGATGGGCCGCTGGTTCTGGTGGCCGAAGCGAGTGCGGGTCCGTCCGGCCAGCCAGATGCTCCGGTCCGTCGGCCCGCGGCCGCTGGTCCGTGCTCTGCTGTACCACCCGCGGCACGGTGCCCCACCGGACCCGCAGACCTAGCACCCCGCACAGCGGGCGTCGCCGATCGCCGGATGGTCTCGGCTACCGGGCCGCCTTGGCGGCGTGGCGCCGAGCCTTCTCCTTCGCGTGGGCCGAGCAGCAATGACCCATATCGCAATGGAACCGGTCACTACAATCATGCGAACAATAGACTGAGGCGGCCGGAAGCCATTCCGGATCGGACAAATCCCGCGGCCGGTCGTTCGGATCGAACGTATGGCCGCAATGTACACAGACCTTGGTCTTGGTCTTGGACATACCGCTCAGGGTACGCGCCATCGCCCCGAATCGGGGCTGATTTCAGGGCGAGGGTCAACGGTCTGCGTTTCGCAAAAAGATCGTGCAGTCAAAGGCAACTACATTTACGCGAACGTAATTACTAATCGTTACCGCCCTATTCATTCACGCGTCGCTTCAGGCGGCGCATTCTCACCCGGGTGAATGGGTGGTTGGGGTGATGACAGTTCACCCGGGCCGGCCGCAGCCTAGGTACGAGCGACCGCGGGATCGTCCGTCCGGGTCCACTCGTAGCTGTCAAGGAGAGCCAGGAAGGGACCCCGCTTATGCATTTCGATGGCAAGAAGGTCATCGTTGTCGGCGGTAGTGCCGGCATGGGGCAGCAGGTCGCGATCGACATCGTCGGTCACGGCGGCAGCGCGGTGATCGTCGGACGGTCGAAGGCGCGCGTCGACGACACCGTCAGCGAGCTGACGAGCGACGGGGAAGCCTCGGGCATCGTCGCCGACCTGACGGACCGTGCGGCGGTCGCCGACGCGCAGCGCGCGCTTTCCGAGAATCACAGCGACGCCACGCTCCTGGTGAATGCGGCCGGATTCTTCATCCCGAAGCCGTTTCTCGCGTACGACTCGCAGGACTACGACTCCTACATGGAGCTGAACTTCGCCTTGTTCTTCCTGACGCAGACCGTCGTCGCGGGCATGATCGCACGCGGCGAGGGCGGGTCCATCGTCAACATCGGTAGCATGTGGGCGCATCAGGCACTGGGCGTGACCCCATCGACCGGCCATTCGATGCAGAAAGCCGGGCTGCATGCGCTCACCCACAACCTGGCCATCGAGCTTGCCGGGCATCAGATCCGCGTCAACGCCGTAGCGCCGGCCGCCGTCAAAACCCCCGCTCTCGAGCGGTGGGTCCCGAAGGACGAGATCGACTCCACCCTGGACACTTTCGCGCCAATTCATCCCCTGGGGCGAGTCGGCACCCCCGCCGACGTCGCCAACGCCATCACCTATCTGCTCTCCGACGCGGCCAGCTGGGTCACCGGCGCGATTCTCAATGTCGACGGCGGCATCATGGCCGGGCGCAACTGAGCTGACGGAGGATCCCAGTGACAAACGACATCTTGAGGCCAGGCGGCCCGTCGGCCAAGTCGGTCGGCCGCACCGAAGGCAAGTACGTGTTCAACGGGACGGTCGGTATCCGCCACATCCTGGATAGGTTTCAGGCGGAAGGGCGTTTCTCCGTGCTCGAGCATCCCATGTCCCCCCGAGCGTTGGCCGCACCACTTCATCGCCACCACAACGAAGATGAGTACAGCTTCATCATCGAGGGACGCGTGGGCGCTTTGCTTGGCGACGAGGTGCTCTATGGCGGACCAGCCGACTTCATTTTCAAGCCACGAGGCCAATGGCATACATTCTGGAACGCGGGCGATGAGCCGGCCCGCATCCTGGAGATCATTTCCCCCGCAGGATTTGAGCAGTTCTTCGACGAACTTTCCAACCTCGGCGGTATAGCCAAGATATCGACAGAGACGCTGGATCAACTCTGCGCGCGGTACGAACTTGAGATGGATGTCGACAGCGTCCCCGAACTATGCAAACGCTTCGGATTGAAATTCCCCGGTGAACCTATTTGATAGTGGACCCCCGGAGTCCGAAATCCCGGTACACACAAGCAAAGTCGGCGGGAAAGCCACAGGTCGGCGAGCGAAAAGTCAAGGAGGACAACCTTGGACGGCGACTACGACGACCCGGGACCCGATAATACGCTGGGCCCCAGCGAATCTCTGGACTCCGACGAGGTGCGCAACGACGATGGTGACATCGTGGTCGACGCTCCATTGCGATGGATCTCGCCCAAGGAAAATTTGGCGCTGGATGAGCGCCTGGCCGCTGAGGAGCCCGAGTTCGGGTACACCGAGCAACCGCCGCTGCGGCCCCGGCGCCACCGCGGTCAGATCAGTGGCAGCCCACACGACGGCACATCGTTCTATGGTGTGGCGCGCCAAGAGTTTGACCGGGATGACGAGGACGTCGGCTGACCGCTATGAGTGAATCACCAACGCCGATGGGCACTATCGAACGCAGGGCAAACCATGGCCTGCTAACAATCATCGCCGACAACGCCCGAGAAGGTCGGTTCGAGGCCACCGTAGACGACCAGGTGATCGGTTGGCAGCCCTACCGCCGCTACCGCGGCCACATCGTGTTGATGGCCACCGAAGTCGATTCGCAATGGCGTGATCGGGGTGTGTCCTCGGCGATGATCGGTGGTGTGCTCACACTGATCCGCAGGGCCGGGCACACGGTTATCCCGCGGTGCAAGATCACGGGTGACTACATTCTGCGCCATCCTGAATATCGGGATCTGGTGACCGACCAATACCGGGGATTGCTCCGCCCGGTGTCGCGGCCTGCCGCGCCCGACGAAACCCGAACTGTGAAAGGTTCATCATGAAGATCGTCGTCATCGGCGGACGCGGGCTGATCGGCTCGAAAGTCATCTCCAAGCTCAGCGCCCAGGGGCATGACGTGATCGCGGCCTCACGCCGATCAGGTGTCGATTCATTCACCGGCGCAGGCCTTGGCGGCGCGCTCGCCGGTGCTGATGTGCTGGTCGATGTCGCTGATTCGCCAGAGTTCGACGATGAACCCGTGATGCGCTTCTTCACCACCACGACCACCAATCTCCTTGCGGCTGAACAAGAAGCCGGAGTCAACCACCATGTGGCGTTGTCCGTTGTGGGTGCGCAGACGATGCCGGACAGCGGCTACAACACCGCGAAAGCCGTTCAAGAAAACCTGATCAGGAAGTCCGGTCGGCCTTATTCGATCGTGCGAGCGACGCCCTTCTTCGAATTCGCCGTTGGACTGGCCGATTCCGCGACCGAAGGTGACGTGGTCAGGCTGCCGCACGCGTTGTTTCGTCCTATCGCCGCCAACGATGTCGCGACGGCCGTGGCCCACGCGGCCGGCGGGAGCCCCATCAACGCAGTGATGGAGATCGCCGGGCCAGAGGCAATAGGGATGGACGACTTTGTTCGCATGGGCCTTGCCGCCGTTGGCGATCATCGTCACGTCGTGACCGACGCACTGGCGCCCTACTTCGGTGCCGTGATCGACGATCACACCCTCGCGCCCGCTGAGAACGCCACCATCTTCACCACCCGATACTCCGACTGGATCGACGCACACTCCGGTCGTGCGCCCGTTTCGCAACCATAAGAGGGGCAACGAATGGTGCAGGACACGACCGACTCCGAATCGACCTCAACTATGACCGTGTTGCAGGAAGTACCGTCGGCGTTGATTCCCGACGATGCCCATGTGATGACGGTTCTCATCAGCCATCCGCCGGGGGCCCCGGGTTACCCACCACATCGCCTTCCCGGCGGCCCGGGGTTCGGTTACATGATCGACGGTGAGTTGTTGTTCGAGATCGAGGGTGAGCCGCCACGCGTCCTGCGCGCTGGAGACGCGTTCTGGGGGCCGGGCGGCGACGTGATCCACTATCAGGACGCCAACAACCGCACCGACATTCCTTGCAGCTTCGTCCTCACCCTGTTCCGCGTGCCCGGGCAGCCGATGCTCGAACGGGTTACCGGCGAGGAGTTGGCGCAGCGAAAGGGATTGCGCGTCACCGGTTGACTGGCTCGGCTCGCCAGGTCGACGAGGACGACCAGTGGGATGGCGAGCGGCTAGGAAGCGTCGCGCAGGCGGGTCTCCACACCCTTGATCCCCTGACGCAGGTGCTCGGCCAGGTACCATTCCTCACCGCTATGGGCATCGCGTAATGCCGTGTCGACCGCCGATTTGGCATCAGAGAGGTGCTCTCGGCGTTCGTCCCCGTGAGTGGTGATGGCATGAAGGACGGCCGTCACGGCCTCCTGGCAGGCGTTGGCGAAACCGCTGAGATGTGTGACCGACATGCTGACCCCTTCTTAGCCCGTGCTCAGCGAGATGCCCGCTGCTGAAGGACTGCAAACATTTCCGGCGATTCGCATCCCGGCGGCCTCCGACGAGCGGATGGCGGTGGTCAGTTGCCGGCCTCGATTGACGCGACCCGTGCGGCCGCGTCGGGTCCGCAGAAGCGCTGAAGATCCACTCCGCCCGCGCCGAGGAGATCGTCGATGCGGCGCTTGAGGTCGCCCGAGGATAGGTGGGCGTACAGGTTTCGACCCGGGCACGAGGTTTGGGCCAGGTCCCGATGGCCCGCCAGCGTGTCGGTCGAAACGCGAAAATTCTGGGCGGCCCAGGCGAACGCGCGCGCCGCCCCCTGAAGCTGGGCCTCCGGCACGGCCTCTTGATCAAAGTCTCCTTCGCAGAGAACCAGGAAATGGCCCGTCGTGTCGTAGTCCGTCGCGGTGTCGCCCGCGATCTCGGTGCTGCGCAGTTCGTAGATGTTGCCATTGCGGTCGACGCCGACGTGATAGGCGATGTCGACCCATCCGTGCTGATCCTGGTGGAATCGCTGATCCTGGCGGAGATGGTTTGGGGCATTGCGGTTTTCGCCGAGGACGACGGCCTCGTGGTGCAGTGTCATCCGGGTGATGGTGTGGCGCTTCCCTCCGGAGTGGGCCGGTCGGGCGCCCCAGGCGTCCCGGCACAGCAGCAGTGCCGAAGTCGTGGCGGTCAGGTGCGCACCGATTGTCGGGGGAGGAGCCGGTGCCGACGGCGGGCCGCCGAGCAGGGACGCCGCCCCGGCGCCGCCGGCGAGCGCTAACAGCTGACGGCGGCTGACCAGAGCCGGCGGGCCGCACGCTGGCTCACACACGATTCTCACGATACGAGCGTGACCCCGGCCCGCGGGACGACTTCATTCATGTCCCACCCAACGCGGCCCGCACGCGTCCGCGCGCCCGGTCGAGCCGGGCGGCGGCCTCGGCCGCGTCGAGGCCCGCGAGCAATGCGACGATCGCGGTCTTGGCGTGACCGCCCGCGGCGGCCAGCGCGGCCGTCGCGGTCTCCTCGTCGACGCCGGCCACGTCGCGAACGATCCGCACCGCGCGGCGACGCACCTTCGCATTGGTCGCCCGCACGTCGACCATCCGCGGTCCGAAGGCCTTGCCGAGCGCGATCATCACGCTCGTCGAAAGCGCGTTGAGCACCACCTTCTGCGCCGTCCCGGCGGTGAGCCGGGTGGACCCGGCGAGCACCTCCGGCCCGGTCAGCAGCTCGATCACGAGGTCGGCGGACGCTTCGCTTAGCGGGTTGTTGACTATCGCGACGGTCAACGCACCCACCGTGCGGGCGTGCGCGAGGGCTCCCACCACGTACGGCGTGCGGCCCGACGCCGTGATCCCCACGAGCGCGTCGGCGGCGGTCAGGTCCGCGAGATCGGCGGGATCGAACGCATCCTCCGCGCCCTCGATCGCCTCGGTCAAAGCCGTTGGCCCGCCGGCGATCACGCCACGCACCAGGTCGGTGCCGAACGTCGGCCCGCATTCGGCCGCGTCGAGCACCCCGAGCCGGCCGGGTGTCCCGGCACCGGCGTAGATCAGGCGGCCGCCGCGTTCGAGCCGCGCGGTGATCGCCTCGGCCGCCGCCGCGATCTGCGGGACCGCCGTGGCCACCGCCTCGTGCGCTTCGCCCTCGGCTGCAACGAGCAGCGCGACGACCTCGCCGATGGGCCGCGCGTCGAGGTCGTCCAGGCCTGGCCGCACGGCCTCGGTGGCGAGCGCGTCGAGCCCTTGCGGGACAGAGACTTTCGGATCCGCCTGCACGCGAATCAGGTAGGGCTCGTGGATCGCTGAAAGCCGCAGTGCGCCGTCGAGCGCGTCGCCGGCCGCGGGGATGAGGTCGAGCCCCGAGCGCAGCGCCTGTACTCCCGCCAGCCCGCCGACCATCGCCACCGGGCCGTTGCCGGCCGCGCGGGCGGTCGCGGCGAGCGCCTGCGCGGCGGCGCTGACGATCCCCAGCGCCGCGGCATCGCCCTCCGCCGCCAGGACGTCGGGCGCGAACGACGCGACCGCGGCGGCGCCCGTGAGCTGCGTCGGCCAGGTCTTCGGCGCGCCGAAGCGGGCGCGTGCAACCTCTAGCAGCGCGGTGGACGGACCGCGCCCGTCGTGGGCGCGTAGCGCCGCACGCAGCCCGGCGGCGCCGATCCACGCGCCGCCGCCTTCGTCGCCCAGCCAGGGGCCCCAGCCGTCGGCGGTGCGCAGCGCGCCGGTCGTGTCGATCGCGAGCGCCACCACGCCGGTGCCCACGACCAGCACGACGCCCGCCTGTCCGTTCAGCGCGCCCGCGTGCGCGATCACCGCGTCACTGGTCACCGCGACGTATCGGGTCCGCAGCGATGCCAACAGCGCGTCGCCCAGTGCGCGCGCCGCGTCGGGTGCCGCCAGTGCACCGGCGGCGCCCACGACCACCTCGTCGACCGGCCCGAAATTTCGCGCCACCGCCAAGATGGCCGCCTCCGCGGCCCGCACGCCACCGGGCGTCGCGAGCCCCGGCGCGCCCGCGCCCTCGGCCCTGCGGCCGCCCGCCGCGGCCCGGCAGGACGTCTTACCGAGGTCGACGGCGAGTATCACCGCAGCTTCTGCGCGAATTCGACGACGTTGCCGTCGGGGTCGGCGATGTGCAGCGTCCTCTCATGCCAGGGTCGATCCACCGGCCCGGTGAGGATCTCGACACCGAGCCCGCGCAACCGTTCCGCTTCCGCGTCGACGTCGTCGATCAGGAAGCCGATCTCTCCGCAGGGCGGGTTGCCGCCGTCGCGACCGATGAGTTCCGGCAACTTTGAGCGTTCGAAAAGCGCGAACTTGGTGTTCTCCATGTCGAACTCGACATAGCCGTCGCCCTCGATTCGGACCTGAAGGCCGATCACGTCGCGGTAGAACGCCACCGACCGGCGCAGCGACTCGACATAGTGAATTACGTAGTCCACCCGACGCATGCCATGCACGGTATCCGTTCCGTGCGCCTTCGTAGGGCCCACGCGGCGTAAGGTTCGACCATGAACGTCCCGACGGACATTCACTATGCCAAGAGCGGTGGCCTCAACATCGCGTTTTCGGTAGCCGGAATGGGTCCCGACCTCGTCGTCGCGCCCGGCTTCATCTCGCACCTCGACATCATGTTGGAGGAGCCGTCGGTCGTTCACTTCTACTCGCGGCTCGCGTCCTTTCGTCGCGTCGTCACCTTTGACAAGCGGGGCACCGGTCTCTCGGATCCGGTGATGCACGCGCCGACGTTGGAAGAGTCCGTCGATGACCTGCGCGCCGTCATGGATGCGTCCGGATGTGAACGCGCCGACCTGGTGGGCGTCTCGGAAGGCGGCACGATGGCGATGCTGACGGCGGCCAGCCATCCCGATCGCGTGAATGCGCTTGTCCTCTATGGCTCGTTCTCTCGCCTGCTCCGAACGGCCGACTACCCGCTCGGTGTCACCGAGGAGCAGCTGTCGGCGCTGGTTGAGGTGAGCGCGGCAGGCTGGGGCGAGGGCGTCGGATTGGGTGCATGGGCGCCGAGCCGGCGGGGCGACGCCGATTTTCGGCGGTGGTGGGCGCGGCTGCAGCGCGTGGCGGCCAGCCCCGGCATGGTCCGCAACATCTTCGCGCTTTATCCGCAGCTGGACATCCGTGACGTGCTGCCGGCGATCCAGGCGCCGACGCTCGTGCTGCACCGGCACGACGACCGGATGGTGAGGTGCGAGATGGGTCGCTACCTCGCCGATCGCATCCCCGGGGCCAAGTTCGTCGAGATTGACGGCGCCGACCATCTGTTCTTCACGGGTGACGCCGACGCGCTGCTCGACGAGGTCGAGGAGTTCCTCACCGGCGTCCGCCCGCAGCCGGCGGTCGAGCGCGTCCTGGCCACCGTGTTGTTCACCGACATCGTGGACTCGACGAAGCGGGCGGTCGAGCTTGGCGACCAACGGTGGAAGGAGCTGCTCGGCAGGCATGACGCCCAGGTACGACGCCAGCTCGCACGCTTCAAGGGCTGTGAGGTCAACACGACGGGCGACGGCTTTCTCGCCCGGTTCGACGGGCCCGCGCGGGCGATCCGGTGCGCCATGGCGATCCGCGACGTCATGCGGAGCCTTGGTCTCGAGGTTCGGGCGGGCGTACACACGGGTGAGGTCGAGTTGCGCGACGACGACATCAGCGGCATCGCCGTCCACATCGCAGCGCGGGTGGCGGCAGCGGCCCGGGCCGGCGAGGTGCTCGTTTCGCGCATCGTCGTCGACCTGGTCGCCGGGTCGGACCTGCGCTTCGCCGGTCGCGGCGAGCACACGCTCAAGGGTGTGACGGGCGAGTGGGGGCTGTTCGCCGTCGAGGGCTGACGGCTGGCTGCGGCATCGATTGCGGCTGGGCGCAGAACTGATACCGTTCAAACCGCACGCCGCTCGCCATATTGACCTCACGAAAATCGGCGGCCCACAACCGCGCTGGAGGAGTTCATGCGCAGGAGCGCGTCATGACCGATGCCACTTGGGCCCTCTACACCGAGCAGATGGACAAGGTCGACGGCTGGTTTTTCGAGGCTGACGTCGAGCTGTTCAGCAAACTGCTCGCTTGCCAGACGGCCGAGGGCGTCAAGGGCGACATGCTCGAAATCGGCGCATATCAGGGCAAGTCCGCCATCTTGATGGGCTATGGCCTGCGGGACGACGAAGAACTGGTGATCTGCGATCTGTTCGGCGGCGTGATGAATCACGCCGACATCGCCGAAGCCCCACGCCAGCAGTACTCGGGCTTGGACCAGCAGCAGTTCCTCACCAACTGGGACCGTTTCCACACTCGCCGGCCAACGCTGGAGGTCTGCGAATCCTCAGAGCTCGATCTCGGAGACCGCAGCCTCCGCTTCGTCCACATCGACGGTTGTCACGGGTACCAGTGCGTCGCCAATGACATCATCCTCGCCGTGACTCACACGGCCAGACGGGGAGTGATCGCGCTGGACGACTATCGAGGGGTCGAAACCCCCGGTGTGGCGGCAGCCGTTTGGCAGGCTGTCGGCAACGGCTTCCTGTTCCCGTTCGCTGCGACGTACATGAAAATCTATGCCTGCACCTCGGCCGCCGATCAGCGTTACTGGTTAGAGCGGGTCAGGGATCGCGGCGACATCTGCGCTTTCCCCGACTTCGAGATGCCGTCTTATCGGAGCGTTTCGGACGCGCAACTTCGCCGCTCCGATGAGCGCTGACAGGCGTTCAGCCGGCGTATTGGACGACCGCGTCTTCCAGCAGACCGGCTGCGGTGGCGGCGCTTTCGGCGGGTGTGGCCATCTGGGCGGCGACCTCGAGGGTCCGAGCTACGCAATGCGGAGTGAGGATGGCCCGCAGGTCGGCGAGCAGCGAATCCGGAGTGGTTGCGGAAAAGTGCCGTCCGATGCCGACGCCGAGCTGGCCGACCGCAGCAGCCCACATCGGCTGATCGACCGAAACGGCAAGGGCCAGCGTAGGTTTGCCGGCCCGTATGCCGGCGAACGTGGTGCCGGGGCCCCCGTGGTGAACGACCGCACGGCAAGCGGGAAAGACGGCCGAGTGGTTCACCGCGCCCACAACCATCACGTGGTCGTTTTGCGGGATGTCGGCCAGATCGCTTACGCCGCTGCAGATCAGCGCACGCTCGCCTAGTTGCGCGCAGGCCCAGCTGATCATCTCGAGCAAGCCGGCGGGGAAAGCGACTCGCGCGCTGCTCCCGAAGCCGAAGTAAATCGGCGGCGTGCCCGCGGCAATCCATGACGAGACCTCGTCGTCGACCTCCGTCGGTAATTCCAGCGTCAGCCCGCCAACGAAAGGCCGTCGGACATCCCATTTCGCCCACTCGGCTGCCAGCCCGGGGAAGAAGAGTTCGTCGTAGGCCTGGATCTCCAGCGGTTGTCGCGCCGAGGACCCCGATCCCTCCGGCAGGCCCAACGTTTGGCGCACGGCGTCTTCGGCCTCTTTGGTTACTTGCGTACCCGTGTCACGCCCGAGCGGGTAGATGTGCAGCGCGGCCTGCGGAATGTCGTAGTATTCCGCAATATTGGCGGCCAGCCCCTGCTGGCTCGCGTCGGTCAACAATAGGTCCGCCCCGTGTGCCAGTGACGTGAGCGCCGTGCCCAGCTGCGGCCAGAGTCGTTTGAGATCCTCGGCAATCACCCACGCCATGAAGACCGGGTTCGGAGTCTCCCCGTATTTGCGGGCGATCTCCGCGTTCTGCAGAATCTGGTCCGGGCCGTGGGGGACCGCAGCAAGCCCCGCCGACTCGACGAAGCCAAGGTAGTTTGGCGGGACCGCCATGCGTACGTCGTGACCTCGGCGCTGCAGCTCGCGACCGATGGTGGCGCACGGCTCGACATCGCCCCGAGTTCCCAAGGTAGCCAGTGCAATCCTCACCACTGGACGCCTGTCTGGGAGCCGGATCCGGCGATGCCGGTGAAATATTCGATTGTCCGCTCGACGCCTTCTTCGAAACTGACTCGCGGCCTCCAGCCGAGGGCGGACTCGGCGAGGGCGATGTCCGGCCTGCGCTGCTTCGGGTCGTCCGCCGGCAGTGGCTGAAAGACCGTCACGGAGGGGGAGCCGGTCATTTCCTTGATCAGCTTTGCTGTTTCGAGCACGGTGCGTTCGGCTGGGCTGCCGAGGTTGACGGGTCCGGTGAACGAAGCTTCGCTCGCCACCATTTTCACGAGCCCTTCGATGAGGTCGTCGACGTAACAAAAGGAGCGGGTCTGGCTGCCGTCCCCGAAGACGGTGATCGGTTCACCGCGTAGCGCCTGGACGATGAACGACGAAATGATTCGCCCGTCGGCCGGATCCATCCTCGGACCGTAGGTATTGAAGATGCGGACGACCTTGATGCGGACGCGGTAGCGCCGCGCGTATTCGAGCATCAGCGTCTCCGCAACCCGCTTGCCTTCCTCGTAGCAGGCCCGCATGCCGAAGCAGTTGGCGTTGCCCCAGTAGGTTTCGGCCTGCGGATGGATAGTCGGATCCCCGTAGACCTCGCTGGTGGAGGCCTGCAGGATCGTCGCCCCGCGCTCGCGCGCCAGTTCCAGTAGGTTTCTGGTCCCGGCGTAGTTGGTCTCGAGGGTGAACAGCGGATCGCGCTGGTAGGCGCGCGGCGACGCGGGGCAGGCCAGGTTGAAGATGACGTCCAGTGGACCTGGCATGACCGCGGCTACGGGCCGGGTGATGTCGTGCTCGATGAAACGGAAGCCCGGGTCTGCCTCGAGCTGCATCATGTTTTCGCGCCTACCGGTGCAGAAATTGTCGAGTCCGATGACTTCGATGCCGTCGCGGCGGAGACGATCGCACAGGTGAGACCCCAGGAATCCGGCGGCGCCGGCGACGAGGGCTCTCACTGCTTGCACTCCTTGGTTCCGGCCATCGAACACGTAGCTTCGCATGGCGGAGCTGACTTCCTGCAAGACGCCCGCTGGAACTGTCCCGACTCACACTGGCGTTATTGGTTCGTTCAGCGGAAGTTCACCGTCGATGCGAACACGACGCCCATCAGCGTGCACGTCTGAATGTGCGCTGCCCCGGTTCACCGTCGGTTGTCGCCGCGTTTCCGCACTCGCCGATGTCAAGCGCGTTGGGCAGCGCCGCGGTGCTCTAGGTTCCGGCCGGCTTATTCGTCCGCGCATCCCAAATGGCTTGTGTCTCAACACCGACCGAGGCGTGATGGATCTCCTGGAAGTTCCGTCCGCCTCGACGAAATGTCGCGACGACGGCGACCGGCACGTCTTGCTCCAGCATCGGGACGGACAGCCACTCGCAGGGTCGGATGTGCACCAAGTCCACCGCTGCGGCGCTTGGGTCGGCGTCGTAGCAGTAAGGCCCGCAGATGCGGCCCAACCAGAACCACCCGTGGGTGTCGCGGGTCCACACAAACGAGCCTTCGTCGACGTCAACGAATCGGTCGACCCGATGGACAAGCCGCTCCTGTTCGCCCGGCCGGTTCACGAATTGCCCAAACCCGCACACCCCGAGCCGGCGGGCGCGATCGATCGCGGCCTGTGGGTCGACGGCATCGTTGCGGGATCGCATCGGCGCGCGGTACACGGCAACCATGGGAGACATCGTGCCTCGGCGCCGCAGCCGGGCCGATGTGGGCCTTTTCCCGCGCATCGCCCCCGAGGACGCTTTAACCTCCCGGCATGGACCGTATCTGGCAGTGGACATGGGATTGTTGCGGACCGAGGTATTACTGGTGGGCCCTGTGCGCTGCGGGGTTTCTCGTGTCGCTGCCCGTCTACACGGTGTTCGTGTCGCTTCCGATCGTCGTCTCCGAAAAGTCCGGCCGCTACCTCGGTGCGACCGCCGTCACCGTTGTCGCCGTGGTGGTGCTCGTAGGCATCATGGTTTTCCCGGACCACGGATGGGCGCGCCTGGTGAAACAGTGGGCCAGGGGCGACGGCGCCGACGGAGTGACCGCCCTCGAGGCCACGTACCGGTATGTGCGCAGCTCGACCGTCCGAACGGTGTGGGGTACCGGCATATGGGCCGCCGCCTTGTCGGTCGTCGTCGGCGCGATCGCCGGTGCGACGGGGCCACGATTGCTGCAATACGGGATCCGCGGCGCCGTCATCGGAATAGCGGTGCAGCTGATCGCTTTTCACAGCATCGCGGAGGCGATGCAGCGGCCCGTCAGGATCGCCCTCGCCGGTGACACGGGGATCGGCGATTCGTTGCCGCGCTCGCGCCCCACGTTTGCCACGCGATCGAACGTGTCCATGCTCGCGGCCGCCTTCGCGTACACCGTCGGTGGCGCCATGCTTGCGACGGTGCTGCACCCGGTCAGCGATGCCCCGATCCTGTCCGTCCTGGTCGGCTGCGCCTTGACGCTCGTCTTCGCGGTGCCGATCACCGTCGGCATCGGGTTCTCGCTCTCGCTGCAACCCGTCCGCGACCTCGCCAAAGGCGCCGAACGCGTCGCCGCAGGCGACTATGGCCGACGCTTGCCGGTCGTTCAGGACGACGACCTGGGTGCACTGGCCGCGTCGTTCAACCGCATGCAGGCGGGTTTGGCTGAGCGCCAACGACTTCAGGGCGCGTTCGGCACCTACGTCGATCCCGCTTTGGCCGCGCGGTTGCTTCAGCAGGGCGACGACGTGTTCACCGGTGAGCGCCGCGAGGTGACCGTGATGTTCGTCGACATTCGCGACTTCACCCCGTTCGCGGAGGCGAACTCCGCCGAGGACACGGTCGCCCGGCTCAACGCGCTGTTCGAAATCGTGGTGCCCGCCGTCGTCGAGGCCGGTGGTCACGTCAACAAATTCCTCGGCGACGGGGCCTTGGCCGTATTCGGGGCGCCCAACGACCTCGCACACCATGCTGACGCGGCGGTGGGAGCGGCCGCACTTATCCATCGTCTGGTGACGCAGCGATTCGGCGGTGAACTTCGCATCGGAATCGGCGTCAACACCGGCAAGGTGATCGCCGGCAGCATAGGAGGCGCAGGCAAGCTCGAGTTCACCTTGATCGGTGACGCGGTCAACGTCGCCGCGCGCGTCGAGCAACTCACCAAGACGACGGGTGACGCCATCCTTATCACCGGTTCGTGCGTTGACGCACTGGCCTCTCGACCGCCCGGACTCCTCGATCGGGGACCGCACGCTTTGAAGGGGAAATCGGCGGAGGTACGGGTCTTCGCTCTCGGCTAGGGGCGCGACCTGAGCTGCGCGGCCTGCGGCCTTTAGCCTTTCGGGGCCAGGACGACGACGGGGATGGGTCGCGACGTCCGCTTCTGGTATTCGTTGTACCGGTTCTGATTGTTCTTGTTGACGATCTGCCATAGCCGCGGATAGTCGGGATCGTCGGGCAGCACCGGTCGTGCGGTGACGGCGAAACGCCTTGGGCCGACGTTGATCTCGACGTCGGGATGCGCCTTCAGGTTGTGGTACCAGCCGGGGGCCTGGGGCGCGCCGCCCTTGGAGGCGACCACCAAATAGTTGTCACCGTCGCGGGCGTAGGTCAGCGACGTCGTGCGTTGCCTACCGGTCTTCGCCCCGACGGTATGCAGCAGCAGGCTCGGTATCCACAGTGTGCGGTGACCGATCCAGCCGTTCGTCTTCTGATACACCGTGTCGTGCACCCGCAGCACCTGCGGGAGCAGCTTTTCTGCCAGACTCATAGCGACCAGTCTGCGCCTTTTTACGGCTAGTGGTGATGGGGAGGCTGTTCGTCGCGGAGCCGGCGCTCGTCCAGCGCCTCGCGCGCCTGGTCCTCGTCGGCGTACCGTTCCACGTCCTCGGGCGTGACCTGCCCCCGTGGCGGTGTAGGCGCGGCCGGCGGTCGACGTGCGGATTCGCGAGACATCAAGCGATTGTCTCATTGTCGACGAGCGTTAGGTCTCGGCTCTGGCGATGTTCTCGACGATGATCTGACAGGCCGTGTCGTAGAAGGCGCTGATCAGCGTGGAGAAGGACAGCTCGAAGGGGTAGATCATGTGCACGGCCAGGGGTTCGACCGCCCATTCGGGAAGGACCGGCACGATGGTGCCCTGTCTCAATTCTTCCGCGCAGATGATCTGTGTCGGCATCGCGCCGATGCCGAGGCCCTGCAGAATGTACTCCTTGCACACCTGAAAGTTGTTGGCTCGGGCCCGCACCCGGGGAGACAGCTCGAATCGTCGGTCGAACTTTGTCAGCGCCAGCTTCTGGGGCCCGCAGAAGCCGAAGTCGATGAACGGCAGCGCGTTCAACTGCAACGGATCGGTGACCGGCTCCGGCAGCGTCTGCACGAATCCCGTCGAGGCGCAGAGGAACAGATTCAGGTCAAACACTTTTCGTGCGATCAGCGTCGAATCCTGCAGCGGTCCCGGACCGAACACGACGTCGAAACCGTCTTTGATCGGGTCGACCATCGCGTCGACCAACCGAATATCCAACCGGGAGTGGGGGTACCGCTGCAGGAAGGTGGCGCCGACCCGGGACGCGTAGTCGATGCCGAGGCTCACCGGTATCGCGACCCGCAGCTCCCCGTGCGGTTCCTGCTTGCTGGCCTCCACCAGTGCCCGCACGCCATTGGCCTCGGCCAAGATGTTCATCGCGTGGTCGTGGATCCGCTCGCCGAGGTCGGTGACCGTGAGTTGATGAGTGTTCTTGCGCAGCAGCTTGATGCCCAGGTCGGATTCCAGCTTGGTCAGCTTGCGGCTCACCGTGGATTTGGGCATTCCGAGCGATGTCGCCGCCTTCGAGATGCTGCGGCAGTCCACCACCTTGCCGAATACCAGCAGGGCATCGAGGTCAAAGGGCAGATTCTGTTCCATCGGTGTTCCAAGTATGCAACAGGGTGTTGCGTCCGTACACCTTATTGGGGCCTCGCGCGACTGCTACCGTCGGCCGCACCACGTAGGAGGAACGGGGATGAACCAGCCCATCGCCGTCGCCAAGCCCCCGACCGGGCACTGGACCGACGCATATCCCGAACTCGGCCGCGGCCCGGTGTCGCTTGAAGACTGCGTGTCCGAAGAGTTCTACGAGAAGGAACGCGAACACGTCTTCAAGAAGACCTGGCTCTACGTCGGACGGGTCGAACGCGTCCCGCGCACGGGCAGCTACTTCACCCGCGAGTTCAAATTCCTGAACACATCGATCATCATCGTGCGCGGCAAGGACCGGGTGATCCGCGCCTTCCACAACATCTGCCCGCACCGCGGCAACAAGATGTTGTGGGAAGACGATCCCTTCCAAGAGGTCTCCGGCCGCGCCCCGCTGCTGTACTGCCGCTTCCATGGCTGGCGCTACAAGCTGGACGGCTCGCTGCACTCGGCCACTCGCAAGGACCTGCTGCTGGACTTCGACGCCGACAGCTGCCGGGTGCCGGCGGTGCAGTGCGAGGTCTGGGAAGGCTTCATCTTCATCAACCTCAACCCGGACAACACCGAGCCGCTGCGTTCCTTCCTCGGCGAACTGGCCCACGGCATCGAGGGCTATCCATTTGACGGCCCGCACCAGGTCTACAAGTTTTCGGCCGAATTGCAGTGCAATTGGAAGATTTTCGTCGACAGCTTCGCCGAGAGTTACCACGGACCGTACCTGCACGCGTCGTCGTTCGGCGCTCTCACCGCGGAGGCCAGGGACGCCTTCGACCAGCCGAACCCGTTCACCGATGCCCTGGCCTACCAACTGAGCGGCCCGCATCGGATGTTCTCTTTCGCCGGTGAGCCATCGCGAAAGACGCCATATTCCAAGCCGATTGAATGCGTCATGGAAGCCAGCGCGGCGGGGCCCTGGAACAAAAAGCTCGACCGGGGACCGATGCCTCCAGGGATCAATCCCACACGGTCCGAGAAGTACGGGTTCGACTCGTTCCAGTTCTTCCCCAACTTCGTCCTCATTTTCGGCGCATCAGGGTTCACCACCCACGCCCACTGGCCCACCGGACCGCACTCGCACGTATTCGAAGTCGAGATGTTCTATCAGCCGCCCAAGACGCACAGGGAACGGCTCGGTCAGGAGCTCACCGTCACCTTCCTCAACGACATCATCCTCGAAGACGCCAGCCCGTCGGAGGGCCTGCAGGCGATGCTCAACAGCGGTGTGCTGACCCACTTCACGATGAATGACGAGGAGATCCTGCTGCGCCACCTGCACAAGGTGGTCGGCGACTATGTCGCGGCCGGCGAATCGGGTCAGCAATGAACACCGCACTGCCGCCTCAGTTTTCGCAACTCGAGCACCTGGTGCCCGAGTGGGCGATCGAGGACGGCCACGAGCGCTACGTCAAACGCGTCAACAGCTCGATGGAGCAAATCCGGGCCTTCTACGACGAGGTGTTTCCGCACGCCGAGGAGGCCGTCGCCTACATCGACAAGTTCGACTACTCCGAGCCGCTGCCCGACGACGTCGCCAACCTGCGCAACCTGCTCTACTCGCTGATCACCGTCTCGCTGGCGGTCGAGCTGTGGAAGCAGCCGCGGGTCAAGCATTCGGCCAACACCATCCTCACGAGAGTCAGCTGAAGATCATGGACCTCACCTCCGCACAGCTGGAGATTGTCGACCTCACCCCGAGAATCGGCAGCGAGATCAGAACCGATCTCGACACGCTGCTGAGCGGGCGCGAGGCTTCGACCATTCGCGAGGTCCTCGAACGGCGCGGTGTGGTGTACTTCCGCGGATTGGACATCGGCGACGAGCAGCAAGTCGCCATCGCCAAGACCCTCGGCACGGTGGTCGCCAACGAAGGCCAGGGTGGCATCAACAAGATCTCCCTCGACGAAAAGGTCAACCAGCGCGCCAAATATCTCAAAGGCTCGATGTTCTGGCACTTCGACGGTTCCTTGCAGCCGCTACCGAATCTGGCCACGCTGCTGCGTGCGGTGCAGCTCTCCGACACCGGTGGGCAGACCGAATTCTGCAACACTTACGCGGCCTACGAAGACCTTCCGGACGCCGACAAGGAGGCGATAGCGAAGCTGCGGGTGGTGCACAGCGCGGAGCGGTCACAGTATTACGTCACCCCGGAGATGAGCTACGACGAGGTGGCGTTCTGGCAGAAGTCGCCCACCAAGGCCTGCCCCATCGTGTGGACCCACCAATCCGGGCGCAAGTCGCTGCTGTTGGGCGCGACGTCCGACTACGTCATCGGTTTGCCGGTAGAGGAAAGCCGCGCTCTGCTTGCCCGGCTTCGTGATTGGGCCACCCAGCCCCAATACGTCTACCAGCATCAGTGGCAGCCGGGCGACCTGCTCATCTGGGACAACACCGGAACCATGCACCGGGTCTTGCCGTATCCGGCGGACAGCGGGCGACTGATGCACCGAACCATCCTCGCGGGCGAAGAGCCCCTGCAGTGAAAGTCGGCATCGCCACCCCGGTCGTCACCAATGTCGCTGGGGCACCGCTGGAGTGGGAAAAAGACGCGGGCATCGAGGACATCAGCCGGGCCGCCGAGGTCGCCGATCGCCTCGGCTACCACCACATGACCTGCAGCGAGCACATCGGTATCCCATCGACCGAATCCGGGCGGCGCGGAGCGCGTTACTGGGATCCACTGGCCACATTCGGCTACGTGTCGGGGCGCACCACGCGGATTCGCTTGGCCACCATGACCTTGGTGCTCGGATACCATCATCCGCTGGCGATCGTAAAGCGTTACGGCACACTAGATCACGTGAGCGGCGGGCGGGTGATCCTCGGAGTCGGCGTCGGCTCGCTCAAGGAGGAGTTCGACCTGCTCGGTGCGCCTTTCGACGATCGCGGCGCCCGCGGCGACGACGCCCTGAAGGCGCTGCGGGCGGCTCTGACGAGCAACGAGCCGGCGTATCACGGCGAGTTCTACTCGTTCGACGGGCTGACGGTGGATCCCTGTGCGGTACAGGCGCACATGCCGATCTGGGTCGGCGGGCGCACGCGCCGTTCGCTACGGCGCGCGGTCACCCTCGCGGACGGCTGGTGCCCGTACTACGTGTCGATCCGCACCGCGGCGGACTGGCTTCGGCGGTTTGACCTGCCACCGGATTTCGAGGTGGTGATGCCAGCTGAGCAGCCCCTCGACCCGGCCGGGAAGCCCGAAGCGACCCAGGAAACGCTGCGGGAATTGGCCGACGGCGGCACCACGACCCTGTCGGCCCGCTTCGTCCACCATTCGTTGCGGCACTACCTCGAGCAACTCCACGCTCTGATCGAATTGCACCGCGAAGTCTTCGGCGCCGACGCGCGGACGCAGTAGACAGGACTGGCGATGACCATCCGCGACCCCTAGCGGCTGCCGGCTAAATCAACGTGGAGCATCCGGCCCGAAGGCCGCGATCGACGATCCACGCCTCAGGCGTTCTGGATGATCCACGTGGTGGTGAAGCGCAGCATCTCGGGGATGCCCTTGGCCAGGTCAGACCCGATGGACTTCTCCAGCTTGCCGCCCACCAAAGGGAGCTTGACCTCGACCCGCAAGGCTGACCGCAATTGCGAGCCCCCGTCGTCCGTCGGCGCCAGCCAGACTTCCGCGCGGCCCGACCCCAAACCGCCGGACGCCGAGACGTTGACGTGTCCGCGCACCTGCCCGTCACCGTCCGGTCGCCACGTCTCCGCCTGCACGATCTTCACGTCACCGGTGACGAACTTGGCGATCAGTCCAGGGAGGAGCTGGCGGCCCAGGTGCTGGGTCGTGCGGACCGTCACCGTGCCGTCGTCGTCGACCAGCAGAGAATCCAATGTGACGAGTACGCCGTCAGCGGCCGCGATGCGGGCCAGCCAATAGTCCTCGCGGCCGAAGGCGGAATGGATCTGCTTTACAGTGGCGGACGACTCGGTCGAGACGTCGAATGATCGCGACATATGCATCCATTCTTACCGCAAGCCTGGCTCAGGGCCGCTCGAAGTGCTGGTAGTCGATGGGCTCCGTCCAGTGGCCGCCCCACCGCCACCCGCCGTCCGTGAAGACGCGGACAGCCGGGTCGCCGTCGTGTAAGAGCCCCCGGTCACTGCGGCCGCGATCCAGATAGCCCGCTGCGTTGTGCGGCTGAAAAGTGCCGTCGGCGTAGACGCAGGGGTTCAGGCGTGGGTTCAGGTCGATGGCCCGACCGTAGGCGTGTGGTGACCAGTGTTCGCTTCCCGGGATGCCGCGGCAGTTGAACGCCGACGTGTTGTCGTCCTCCATGGATTGCTCGTCGTCGGCGGCCGGATAGCGGTCCGCGGTGCGGATCTTCTCGATGGGGAAGCCCAGTCGGTGCAACCGCTCGAAGATCGCGATGACGTCGGGCACCAGGTCCTCGTGCACGATCAGTTCACCGCGGTGGGTCTGGCCGTCGAAGCCAATGTGGTCGACGCCGACGCGCCGCAACTGCGCCGGGCTCACCGGGCAGCCAGGGCGCCAGCTCGCTCCGAGCTCCCCGGCGGTGACCGGGCGAACGTCGGGATGGCCAGGCGCCGGCGGCGGCCTCGACGCCGTGGATGCGGGAGGTGACGGCCCGGCCACCGGGGGTGGCGGCGCGGCGGTGCACTGCGTCGCGGTGACCCCGACCGCCAACGCGCCGGCCAGCACGGCACCCCACCGCCTGCCGGCAATCAACGGGGATGGGTCCTCACCGCTTGCTCCATCGCGAACAAGACCGTCGCAACCGGGCGTCGCGAGACGGGTCCGGCGCCAACGCTACTGCAGACAGCCAAGCCCCCGCCTTACCCTTGCGATATGCCGGTAGTCAGTGGCAGGGGGAAGTTCTGGCCACCCTCGCTGCGCAAGACGGTCGTCGTCGCGATTGTGTTGCTCGCCCTCATCGCGGCTTCGCCGTGGGCGTTCACGGCACACACACCGGTCCCCGAGCGCCCACCGCAGCCCGCGCAGACACCGGCGCCCGCGGCGGCGCCGACTGCGGCTCCCGCCCCCGAATTCGACACCATCTCCAAGCTGATGAATGACGCGATCGCGGCAGGCGGGCTCCCGGGCGGCGTGGTGATGGTTGGGCACGACAGCAAGGTCGCCTTCCACCAGGCCTACGGGTCGCGCAAGCTCGCGGGCGAGCCGGGGCTGGACGGGTCGCCCGCACCGGCCGAGCCGATGACCGAGGACACCATCTTCGACATGGCGTCACTGACGAAGTGTCTCGCCACGGCGGTCGCCATCATGCAGCTCTACGAACAGGGCAAGGTTGCGTTCGACGATCCGGTGCAGAAGTATCTGCCCGACTTCAACGCGGCGAACGACCCGCAGCGGGCGAAGGTCACGGTCCGCATGCTGCTGACCAACACCTCCGGCGAGGGGATCGACGTCAACCTCGCAGACCCTTGGGGACTGGGCGGACCCGACAAAGCCGAAGGCATTCATCGCGCGCTCACCACGCCACTGCAGTCGGGCCCGGGGGAGCTTTTCCGCTATTCCGACATCAACTACATCCTGCTGGGCGCGCTGCTGGAAAAGACGACCGGCGAGGCCGAGGACACCTACGTCGAGCGCAATGTGTTTGCGCCGCTTGGGCTGCAAGACACTCGGTATCTTCCGGTGGACAAAGCGTGCGGACCACATGTAGTGCGCGGGGCCGCCGTAGCGTGGGGCCCCGCCGCAGCGGGGTCGGCGCCCGTGACATGTCCTGCGGGGACCTGGAACACGAACGTTTTGCCGCGCATCGCCCCGACAGCGCGCGACGAGGAAAGCCGAGACGACCCGGGCAAGAATCCGGATTTCTTTGCGCTGCTTCGGGGCACGGTGCATGACCCGACGGCGCGCCGCATGGGAGGAGTGGCCGGCAACGCCGGCCTGTTCTCGACGGCCCACGACGTCGGCGTCTTTGCCCAGGCGCTGCTTGATCGGCTGGCGGATCGCCCGAGTGAATTCCCCTTGCGGCCAACGACTCTCGCGCTGATGACGACACCGCAGCAGCCCGGCCATAGCCCGGAACAAGTAGAAGCGGCCAACCGTGCCGCCCAGCAAGCCCGCACTCCGAAATATCCGGCGATCGAGGGGCAGAGCCTGTTCGGTTTTGGCTGGGACATCGACACGGCCTTCTCCAGGCCGCGCGGGACGGTCTTTCCCGTCGGCAGCTTCGGCAACACCGGATTTACCGGAACCACGCTGTGGATGGACCCAGGGTCGAATACCTACGTCATTCTGCTCTCGAACTCGATTCACCTACGGGGCAGCCCGCCGATCTCGCACCTCCGGGGCGCGGTGGCCACAGCCGCGGCGCAGGCCCTGCACCTCTACGGCGCCGCACCAATGGAAACGACGCCCGCGCCGCGGAAAAAACCGTAGCTCTTTGTCATTTCACGCAGGGAATGCCGTCGGCGGTCATGCGGGAGAGGTTGGTAACGGCGGGTTGCTGCGTACCGGCGCCGGTAGCGGGCACGGTGGTGACCGGTGCCGCTGCCGTCGTCGTCGATTCCGACGTGGAACGATGGGTCTGGTCGAACCGGGAGAAATCGGTCCCGACGGTCAGCCGCACCGTGTTGAGGGCGACGCTGTCGGATGCGGTCGCCGTTATGTCGTACTGGTCGGCGAGCTCGGTGGCCGCCACCTTCGCGCCGACCCCATAGGTGATGGTGCTGGTCTCGGTGGTGGAGTCGGCCGTGCTCACCTTGCCCTGGCTGAATTTCCCAGTCGCCAAGAGCATTTGGACAGTTGCGGCCTCACCCTGGCGTCCCGAGGCATTGACGACGTCGAGGACGACGCTGCCCGCGGTGCTCTGCGCGTCGCCGTCCGGTTGCGCCGCCGTGGTGGGGCTGGTGGTCGAGGGTGCGGTAGACGAATCGGCGCCCACCAGGTTGTGTGCGATGGATCGGACGGTGGATGTGTCGATGAAGTTCACATAGGCGCCATCTGAGAGTTGACCGAAGCCGGTGACCGGCAGCGTGTACAGCTCCACCGGCCTATCGGGGTATGTCAACGCATTTCGCACCAAATCGTCGAAGTCGAAGCCGGCGTCCACGGCGACGTTCTGCTTGGCGACGTCCAACAGGGCGCGCAGCCGGCTGGGGTCCGACAGCGCCCCGCCGCGGCGCAGCGCGCTGAGAACCGAGACGATGAAGGCCTGCTGGCGCCGGCTTCGATCGAGGTCGGTGAACGCCGCATCGTTGGGGTCGCGGCGTTGTCGAACGAAGGCCATTGCCTGGCCTGCGCTGATCTGTTGCATGCCCTTATGAAAGTCCGCGCCGGAATAGTAGCGGTCCGACGTGTCCTCGTTGAGGCACACCGTGATTGGTTCCACCACCCGGGCGATTTGGAAGAATCCGGCCAAGGTGACTTCGATGAAGTGGTCGATCGGGATCTGCAAAAGGCTTTTGACGGTGCTGATCTCGGCTTTGCGGCCCGCCTCCCGTGCGGCCTGTTCCTTCGCGGTGGCGTCTTGACCTTGAGTCGGGGTCGGACTCGATTGCGAGCCGGCGGAGGTGCGGCCGGTCATCACCCGTTGGTAGGCGTAGCTGTAGGCCTCCTTGATCTTGCCGCGGCAGTCCGAGGTGGGGCATCCGGCCAGATCGACATAGTCGTCGCGGGGGATTGAGATCGCCGTGGCCGCAGCGTCGCCGGCGGGCAGGTGCACGACGATGAGCGCGTCGGAATCCCCGTCGGCGGAGTCCTCGTTGCCCGCGTGCAGCGCGTCATAGATGTCGGGTGGAAGCGGCCTGCCATGCTGGTCGCGCCGGCTGTCCAGACCCATGATCAGAATGTTCTGATCACTTCCGGTCGATGCCGGTTCACCGGCCAGCGCCTCGGATTTGGTGATGCCCGCCGACGCGCTGCGATACGCGTGCCAAGCGATGCCGATGACCGCGACCACCACCAGGGAGATCAACGCGGCCAGCATCTTGGCACCGGCCACGATTCTGTGGTTGCGGTGCAGGCGATTCCGGGGCTCGGCCGTCGCTGAATCCGATGCTTCTTCGCCGGGCGGCCCCGCTCGACGCGTCATGACAGGACTGAGAATAGCCAGGTAGCGGCGCTTCAAACCGCGGTTTGCGCGGATTGAGAGGTCGGCATCGGGTGGCGCGGCTACGGTGTTACTGCGGCCCGAACTCAATCTCCAAGAGCCGCAACGGATGCAGCCCGTCGACGTTGCCGACGAACGGCGGGTGGATGCTGTAGCCGAGCATCCGGCGGATGTCATCGGAAACGGTTCGCGCGATATCTCGCGACACCGACAAGGTGAAGGCCTCCATCGGGCGCAGCCAGGGTTGGCAGTACTGCGCGGTGACGGCGAGGCGCTCACCGTCGGTGTTGTTCGCGCCGCCGCCGTGCCACAGCGTGCCCACGAAGAAGACGCACGAGCCGGCGGGCATGACGACCGGTAAAGCCTCATCGCCGGGAGCGGGCCGGCGCTTGCCCCAGCGATGGCTGCCGGGGTAGAGGACCGTGGCGCCGTTGTCGGCGGTGAAGTCGTCGATCGCCCAGATCGTCGCGGCGGCCAACGGTGCGCGGGGGCGCGGAATCGGGTAGAAGCCGTCGTCGTGGTGCGCCAGCTGTGCGGCCTCACCGGGCTGAATGTTGATGGCCTGCAACGCCGAAAGCAGGTAGTTGGGCATCAGCAAGCGGTCGAGCACCGCCAGCACCCGGGGATCATCGACAAGTCGATCGCACACCCGGGTCCTACTCAGCACGCTGTAGATGCGCTGGGTGCGCAGGCCCTCGAACGAGTTGCGTCCGGTGTGCCCGAGCCACGGCCGCACCACCTCGCGGATCTGCGAGCACTGCTCGGCGCTGATCAGGTTCTCCCAGATGACGTAGCCGTCGCGGTCCAGGGCCGCCATGTCCGCCTCGACAATCGCGTTGTCGACCGAACTTCCGCCGGTCGGCGTGCGCTTGTACCGCTGCGCCAGATCGCCCCGCAGATCCTCCAGCGTGGTGACGGATTCGTCGTCGATGCTCATCGGTGCTCGTCCTTAGTCCACTGGCACTTCTGCCCACACTAAGCCGATTTCGCCTCGGTCCACACCCCGAATCGCCGACTCGTCAGCCCCGAAGGCCGGTGATGAAGCGTTGCACGCTACGGGTCAGCGACCGCGGAACGTGGTCGGGATCCATCAGGTCGTTCTCGGCCAGCGGACCCGCCTCGTTGGCCACGGTGCGCTCGGTGAATGGCCGCAACGTCTTGCCCTCTCCGCGAAGCGCCTCGATCGCCTTGAAAACCGACTGGTGTTCGCCGATCGCCTCTGTCAGCTCGCCCACCGAAACACCGAGGTGCTCGGCCACCAATTCGTCCCGGAACGAAGAGATTTCGCGGCGCAGCTCGTCGTGTCGCGGATCATCCGGCCGCGCCTCGATGGCCACGTCGCACTCGCTGTCGAAGCCCATGGACCGGTTGTTGAAATTCGACGAGCCGATACGCAACAGCCGATCGTCGACCACCAACACCTTCGAGTGCACGTAGATCGGTCCGTCGCCGTCGGTCACCGGCCAGTAGATGCCCAACCGGTCATGCTCGTCGGCTTCCCACAGCAGCCGGATGAGGCGGTGCCGTGCGCTGTCCATGGTTCCGCGCTCGAGAGGGTTGTTGCCCCTACGGGCCAGCACGATGACGACGTCGGGACCGTCGTCTTCGGCCAGCCGCGCGGCCAGCGCCTCGACGATGGTCCGGGAAGCCAGGTACTGGTTCTCGACATAGATGGTGTGGCGTGCCGCCGCGATCGCCGCCAGGTTGAGCGCCTCGACCTCCCGCACTTCGGGGCGATCTAGCAGCTCCGGCACGGTGCGGGCGATTCCGACGTCCACGTTGTGCAGGCTCGGCCGCAGCTTGGCGGGCCAGGCGCTGTGCTTGGCCTCGACCTGGCTCAGCGATTGTTTCGTCGCGGTCTCCCAGCGCGCCAGCGCCTGCTCGCCCAGCGCCCGCGCCGCCGCGCCGTCAACCGCCAGCCCGACGTCGTGCCGCGGCCCATAGCCGCGTCCCGCCGTGCGCCGATGGCGATTGTCGTGCTCATGCGCACGGGTGTCCCACCGTTCCAGGGTGAGATCGATGCCGGCGCAGAAGGCCACGGCGTCGTCGATGACGACGATCTTCTGATGGTGCACGGAGCCGATCGGGTGTGCGCCGTCGATGGCGAAGTGCAGTCGCCTGCTGCTGATCTGGTTGAGCAGCGACACCGGGGTGAGGGCGAACCACAGCCCATCGAAGGCCGGCAGCAGACGAAGATTGGACTTCAGTACATAGATGTCCAGGCCGGGGCGTTTCCACACCATCCAATAAAGGAACGCGCCCAACTGATTTGGCCCGGGGAGGGTTTTCTCGCCCCGCTCGAACGTCACCCGCGAGTCGAAATCCCAGCCGATCAGCACGATTCGATGGCGGGCGCGCAACATGGCCGCCTTGACGTGCTTGAAGTAGTCGGCCGCGTCGATGATGGGGGCGAACTGGTCGGCACGCGCCACGCGCCAGCAGGTCTGGCCGGGAATCAGAAGTCGATCGTCGTGCATGCCGGGGCTCTCAACGAGGTTGATAGGGCAGCGCGGACATAGCCACTGTGTACCACATCGGAGGCGGCTGTCAGGATTGCTGCGCAACCGCCGCCCGACCGCTCGACTTGCACCTTCACCGCGGTTATGCGGGGTCGGAGGGCCTCGGCAGGACAATGGCGCCGATCTATATGAGGATGAAGCGATGCGAATGCTGGTAGTGCTTGCGGGCTCCGCCGCCCTGGTCGGCGCGGCCGCGCCCGCCTACGCCGACCCGGTCGGGACTTCGGGACCTGATGCGAGCTTCATCGCCGCGCTCAACCAGGCGGGCATCACCTATCGGGATCCGGCCGCCGCCGTCGGGGTGGGCAAAAGGGCATGTGAGCTGATGGACCAGGGCAGTCCCCAGGTGGACGTCATCAAGAGCGTGTCGTCGAGCAATCCCGGGTTCACGGTCGACGGCGCCGCGCAGTTCACCATGATCGCGGCGAGCGCCTACTGCCCGCAGCACCTGGGTCAACGCGTGAACCAGGCGCCGCCGGCGCAGCCGGCGCCGGTCGTCGACCTTCCGCCGCTCACCCCAGGCGCCGCCTAGCGGTCGGCTCGGCCGCTATCACGTTATGCAGCAACGGGTTTCGCCCTTACGCCGCGGCCTCGAGGGTGAGCAAGATGCGTTTGGCTTCCACGCCCCCGAGATAGCCGCCCAGCGCGCCGTCGCTGCGCACCACGCGGTGGCAGGGGACCACGACCGGTAGCGGGTTGGTGGCACAGGCACTGCCGACGGCGCGAACGGCGTTGGGGTTGCCCGCCAGCCTGGCCACCGCGGCGTAGCTCGCGGTGTGGCCGTAGCCGATCTCGGGCAGATGGCGAAGCACCGTGTTGCGGAATCCGGCCGAGAGCCGCCAGTCCAGCGGCACACTGAATTCTTGGCGCTTGGCGGCGAAATACTCGTCGAGTTGCCTGGCGGCCGTGTCGAGACGGGCCGGCGCGAGCAGGATGCGTGGGCTGATTCTGTCGGCGAGGCTCTGCAGGACGGTGTCGTGGCCCTCGCTGGCGTAGGCGACGCGGACCAGGCCGTGCTCGGTAGCCGCGATGAGCAGGGCGCCGACCGGGCTGTCGACGACACGGTAGGCGATGTCGAGGATGCCTTGGTGTTCGGCGGACGTGGCTAGCCGGGCGTGCAGCGCGTCGAGATCGCCGGCGGTGGCGTCGGTGATCCGCGCCAGCTCGTGGGCCATCACTTGTTCGTTGCTCATCGGTGTTCTCCTGTCCCGGTGGTGGCGATGCCGGGGTACGTGCGCCTGAGGGTGGCGATGCCGTCGGCGGCGGCGCGCCGGGCGGCGTCGGGGCT
This sequence comes from Mycobacterium sp. 1165196.3, assembly GCF_001673415.1. Classification (NCBI taxonomy): domain Bacteria; kingdom Bacillati; phylum Actinomycetota; class Actinomycetes; order Mycobacteriales; family Mycobacteriaceae; genus Mycobacterium; species Mycobacterium sp. 1165196.3. Next base: position 41,393 of record NZ_LZLU01000096.1, read on the forward strand.
GCCGCCGAGGATGGCGGCGATCTCGGCGTAGGGCAGGCCGGCCAGATAGTGGTAGGCCACGGCCTGCTTCTGTTTGGCCGGCAGCCTGTCCAGCGCGTCGGCGAGGTCGTCGTCCCTGCCGGGGTCCGCCGGGCCGGCGGTCTCGGGAACCTGATCGGTGGGCACCGCGCGCCGCGCCCGGGCCCGGGTGACGTCGATGGCTTTGCGGTGTGCGATAGTGACCAGCCAGGCCTCGACGTTGGCGTCGGCGGGCAGGTCGGGGTAGCTGCGCAACGCGGATAAGAACGTCTCCGACCAGGCGTCGTCGGCGTCGACCGGCCCCACGATGGCACGGCACACCCGCAACACCGCGGGACCGTGGTCGACCACCACCGCCTCGAAGGGGCGTTTGGCTGTCACGCTGTGTAGACGCTTGGGCCGGGAGTTTTGTGAGATGCCCTTAGTGTGGGCTACACCGACTGGAAGCTGCGCTCCACCTCGGAGCGGCTGCGAACCTGATCGCTGCCGAGGACGTAGGTCGGCAGGGTGTGTGGGACGGCGGTGCCGCCCTTGACCCTGGCCTGGGCCTGCCGAAACTCCGGGGCCGGGCCGGATGCGGCGTTGATCCCGTTGATGATCGACCACACCGCGGTGCGACGGGCGGTGCGCTCGATGATGTTGCAGTCGCGGTGCTGCAGCAGCTGCTTGGCCCACTTCGGCATGGTGTCACGGATGGCCCAGTCGACGGCCGCCTGCGGCATGGGAACGTTGGGGCCGGTACCCATCGCTTTGCCATGTGTGACAGCCAGTTTCGGCAAGTAGGACTCGAGACACTCGAGCGTTTCGGCCTTGGTGGCCGGCAGATCGGTGCCGCCCAGGGCGTGTCCGACCCGGACGAACTCGCCGTAGTATCGGTCGAGTTGCTTGCCGCGCAAGGGCATTGGGTGATAAAGCTCGTGTGCGGTGGCCAGGCCCCAGACCACCGTTGCATAGTTCCACCGCAGCCACTCGGGGTCGTCGGCGTCGTAGCGGGCGCCGTCGGGGCGCGTGCCCTTGATGGTGTGGTGCATCGCGCGCACCGATTTCGCCAGTCGCTCAGCGGTTTCCGTCGACCCGTATGCCGTGCCGATGAAGAAGGCCACCGAGTGGCCGAGGCGCGTCGCTGCGCCTTCCGGATCGATTTGGGGCACATGCGAAACCGGGTTCCCGTTGCTGTCCCGTTTGATCAGCCGCGAGTGATGCATCCCCATCCAATAGATCGACGGGTCCAGAGTCTCCATGAAGGCGGCGCATTGCAGGCCGAAGATCAGGGCGGGCAGGTGCGAATGCACCCGCCACACGGCGCTGTCGGGACCGAACCAGCCCGGATCGCCGACGGGTGCGGCGAACTCCATGCCACGAAAGAAGTACCGCCGCATGTTGTCGTCCAACTTTTTGTTGATCAGCTGCCCGACGATCTGGTGTGGCAGAAACACGGCGCGCTCCTCGGCAGTTCTGGTCACGACTGTAACCAGAATAAGTTTTGGCTACGACTGTGACAAGACCGAAGCCCACTCGACTTACGCTGTAGGAATGTCGAGTCCCACCCGGTGGGCCGGTATACCGCTCAAGGACCGCCGCGCCGAGCGTCGTGCGCTGCTGGTCGAGGCCGCCTATCGCCTGTTCGGCAACGGCGGCGAGGCGGCCGTCTCGGTGCGCTCGGTATGCCGGGAATGCGGGCTGAACACGCGGTACTTCTACGAAAGCTTCGGCGACACCGACGAACTGCTCGGCGCGGTCTACGACCGGGTGAGCGAGCAGCTGACCGAGGTGATCGCGGCCGCCATCGAGGAGGCGGGGGACTCGTTGGGGGCCCGAACCCGCGCCGGCATCGCGGCGGTGCTGGGCTTCTCGTCGGCCGATCCGCGGCGCGGTCGCGTGTTGTTCACCGATGCCCGCACGAATCCCGTGCTGGCCGCGCGCCGTCGCGCGACGCAGGACATGCTGCGCCAGGGCGTGCTGACCGAGGGCTGGCGGCTCAATCCGGATTCCGATCCGGTGGCCGCGGAGGTGGCCGCCGCCCTGTACACGGGTGCCATGGCCGAGCTTGCTCAGCAGTGGCTCGCCGGGCATCTGGGCAGTGATCTCGACGCCGTCGTCGACTACGCTCTCAAACTGGTGCTGCGGTAGCTGGGAGTCTCATGGGCGGAATCGATCATGCGATGGCCCCGGTCCGACGCATTCTCGGGCACAAGGTCAGCGTCGGCGCGCTGATCGAACTGGCGGTGTGGCTGACCATTCCGTATCTGTGTATTGGGTTCGCGTGGACCGTCTTTCATCCCGAGCAGACCCAGCGAATCCAGGCACGGATCGAAGCCGTGTCGCCCACCGGCGCGGACGCCATAGCCTTCGGCGCGGCCACGGTGCTGTGGCCGGCGTCGTTGCAGATCGCCGATTCCTGCCCCGCGCCGTGAGCGACGTGCGGATGCAATGCGTGCACGACGGGACGGTTTGCTCCTAGGCTCTGTGAACATGTCAATCGACCGGTTCGGCCTTCTTGCAGGCACCATCCGCCTCGCCTCTGGCGTTTCATTCCTCGTCGATCCCTTACGGGCGAACAAGCTATGGGGCGACCCGGAAGAGCCGACGCCGACCGCGCAATTGTTGTTGCGCTCGATGGGTTATCGCGACGCATTGATCGGTGTGCTGCTCGCCGCGGCGGCGCTGCGCGGTAAGAACACGCGCGGCTGGTTTCTGGCGTCCGCCGGCGCCGACGTGGCCGACCTGGTCGGCGGGCTGAGCGTGCACGGCGAGCTGAAGCCCTCCCAACAGATCATCGGCCTGGGCGGCGCCGCCGTCGGCGTCGCCACCGGCCTCTGGGGTGCGGTACGCCCGAGCCGCCGTCCGGCCAACCGCGCGGTGACCGAACCGCCAGCGCCCTGAGCTGACATACCCGAGCGAATCATTAATCTTTTGCTGACCTAGAACGGAATGCACTCGGTACGCTCAGTGCGTGCCGGAGACGGCGTATGCAAACTGCGGTGGTCTCAGCCTCGCCTACCAGGTGTTTGGTGACGGGCCGATCGAACTTGTCTTCGCTGGCTCGTTCGCCAGCCATGTCGAGCTGTACTGGGCGATGCCGGAGTTCCAGGCCTTCATGGAGCGGCTGGCCACCTTCTGCCGAGTGATCCTCTTCGACAAGGCGGGCGTCGGGTTGTCGGACCCGGTGCCGCGGGTCCGCACCCTGGACGATCGGGCCGCCGAGATCGAGGCCGTCATGGACGCCGCGGGCTTCCAGCGGGCCGCCCTGCTGGGCGTGAGCGAGGGCGGCCCGGCCGCCATGTTGTTCGCCGCGACGCGACCGGAAAGGACGAGGGCGCTGATCCTCACCGGCACGGCGGCATACCTTCCCAGCCAGGGATGGGACGACCTCGATCTTGATCCGGCCGAACTGCGGGCACGCTGCATAGCCGAGCTCGGCGAGGAGTACACCCCGTCCGAAGAACAGATCAGCGGCTTTCAGAGGTTCGGCCGGGCTGTCTTGTCGGCGTGGGGAAGTGGCGAGGCCCTCAAATGTCTGCTGCCCTCCGTCCGGTCCTCTCGGCAGCTGGGCATGCTGGAGCGGATGTGCGCGAGCCCCGGAATGGCGCGGGCCACACTGGAAGCGGCGTTCCAGATCGATGTGCGGCCGATCTTGCCGACGCTGACCATGCCCACGCTGGTCGTGCACGCCACCCGGGACCCCGGCGTCCCGGTGCAGGCGGGGCGGTACCTCACCGCACACATTCCCAACGCGCGGATGGTCGAACTCGACGGCACCGATCACGCGCCGTGGTTCACCGATCCCGACAAGATCGCCACCGAGATCGAGGAGCTTCTCACCGGCAGCCACGCCACTCCGCCGCCGTCGAACCGCGCCCTGCGCACCGTGCTGTTCACCGACATCGTTTCCTCGACCGAACGCGTGGTGGCGACCGGCGACGAGCGATGGCGCGCGATCCTGCAGCGCTTCGGCGAGATCACCGCAGAGGCCGCGCGACGATACGGCGGCACCGTGGTCAAGAGCACCGGCGACGGCTACCTCATCACTTTCGACGCGCCCACCCAGGGCATCCGCTGCGCCGAGAACCTGCGCGACGGTGTCGAGAGACTGGGCGTCGAGATTCGCATCGGCATCCACACTGGCGAGTGCGAACTCATGGACACCGACATCGGTGGCATCGCCGTGCACATCGCGGCCCGGATCCTCGGTCAAGCCGGTGGTGGGGAAATCCTGGTGTCGCGCACGGTTCGTGACCTGGTGGTCGGCTCCGGGATCGGTTTCCGGGAGCGCGGTCTCGTCGAGTTGCGCGGTGTACCGGGCGAGTGGGAGCTGGTCGCCGTCGACCGCCACGGCACCGGCATAGCGTCGCGGGAAGCGCAGTTGGCCGCGGCACCCACGCCCGGCCCACGGACCTCGATGCGTCGATCGGACCGGGCGGTGGCGGTGCTGGCCCGGCGCACCCCCTGGATCCTGCGCGGAATGGCGCGTCTGGCCCCGATCACCGACGGCGGCCAACTGGCCGCCGGAACGACGTCGCGCTGACAGCCGCACGGCGATGCGGTTGACTAAGCGTCATGGGTTTCGGCGTGCTGACTTTCGTTACCGACGACGGCATTGGTCCCGTCGATCTGGGCAAGGCGCTCGAGCAGCGCGGGTTTGAATCGCTCTTCCTCGCCGAGCACTCACACATCCCGGTCGACGCGAAGACCCCGTACCCGAGCGGCGGGCCGATCCCGCCGAAGTACTACCGCACGCTGGATCCGTTCGTGGCGCTGACCGCCGCGGCGGTCGCCACCGAACGACTCGTGGTGGGCACCGGCATCGCGCTGGTGCCCCAGCGCGACCCGATCCACGCGGCCAAAGAGGTGGCATCGCTCGATCTGGTGTCGCAGGGCCGGTTTCGGTTTGGTGTGGGCGTCGGCTGGTTGCGTGAGGAAATCGCCAATCACGGTGTGGATCCCGCGGTTCGCGGACGTGTGGTGGACGAGCGGCTCGAAGCGATGATCGAGATCTGGACCCACGAAAAGGCGGAATTCCACGGCGAATTCGTGAACTTCGACCCGATCTACAGCTGGCCCAAGCCGGTGCAGCAGCCCTATCCGCCGCTTTATCTTGGCGGCGGGCCGGCGGGCTTCAAGCGCATCGCCCGGCTGAACGCGGGGTGGCTGTCGATGACACCATCGGCGAAGGAGCTGTCGGCTCCGCTCGAGCAGTTGCGCGAGGTGGCCGGCCAGGACGTGCCGGTGATCCACTTTCACGGTGGCGAACCGACGGCGGAGAACCTCGAGGCTTATCGCGATCTGGGAGTGACACACCTGTTGGTGGACCTGCCAACGGAGCCTCGCGATCAGACGCTGCGACGCCTGGACGGGCTGCAGGCCGAGCTCGCCAAGCTATCCTAAACTCAAGTCCCGCAAAAGGTTTGGTACTTCCCGAAGTCCTCGGGGGCGGGGGTGGCGTAGCGTTCCAGACCCGGCCGTTCGGCATAGGGCTGCGTCACCGCTGCGAGCAGTTGTTCCAACGGGCCGAGCTCGCCGGCCGTCGCGGCGGTGAGGGCCTCCTCGACCAGGTGGTTGCGCGGAATGTAGATCGGGTTGGTGCGATCCATCGCATCGGCGTCGGGACCCAGCGCCCGCCACCGCGTCAGCCAGGCGTCGAAACCGGCGAGGTCGGCGAACAACCCGCGGACGGGTTCGGCGCCTGACTTGGCTTCTGTGCGCGCGGCGTCGCTGAGCCGGCGGAAGAACGAGGTGTAGTCCACGTGATTCTGCTTGAGCAGCAGGAGCAATTCCTCCACCAACACCGTGGCGAATTCGGCGTCGATGTCGGCGGGCAAGCCGAGCTTGGCGCGCATCCCGGAGGACCACACCGCGTCGTAGCGGGTTTGGAAGATCCCGAACGACCGCTCGGCGAGCGCGATCGCCTGCTCGGTGTTGTCCGAGAACAGTGGCAGCAGCGTCTCGGCGAACCGGGCGAGGTTCCATCCGGCGATCACGGGTTGATTGCCGTACGCATAGCGGCCCCAAAAGTCGATCGAACTGAAGACGGTGTCGGGGTCGTAGGCCTCCATGAAGGCGCACGGTCCGTAGTCGATCGTTTCGCCCGAGATGGTCGTGTTGTCGGTGTTCATCACCCCGTGGACGAACCCGATCAGCATCCATTGGGCGATCAGCGATGCCTGGACGGCGACCACGGCTTCGAACAGGGCGAGGTAGGGATTCTCGGCCCCGGCGGCAGCGGGGTGGTGGCGGCCGATCGCGTGGTCGGCGAGGCGGCGCAGCAGGTCGTGGTTGCCGGTGGCTGCGGCGAATTGGAAGCTGCCGACGCGCAGATGGCTGCTTGCCACTCGGGTGAGTACCGCCCCCGGCAGCGTTTCTTCGCGATGGACCGGACGCCCGGTGGCCACCACCGCCAGCGACCGCGTCGTGGGCACTCCCAGGGCATGCATCGCCTCGCTGACGATGTATTCGCGCAGCATCGGCCCCACCGCCGCCAGCCCGTCACCGCCGCGGGCGAACGGGGTGGCTCCGGAGCCCTTGAGGTGGACATCGCGTAGCCGTCCGTCACCGTCGACCAGTTCGCCGAGCAACAGCGCACGCCCGTCGCCCAACCGCGGAACAAAGCCGCCGAACTGATGCCCGGCGTAGGCCTGGGCTACCGGAGTGGCGCGGTCGGGCACCAGGTTGCCTGCCAAGAAGCGCAGCCCTTCGGCGCCGCGCAGCCACCCGGGTTCGAGGCCCAGTGTGGCGGCGAGCGGCTCATTGAGCACCAGCAGCCGCAACTCGGGGAACGTCTCCGCCTGCCAGCGGACCGCCATCTCCGGCAGCTCGCGGAAGAACCGATCCTGAAGGGCGACGGTGGTATCCGGGGCAACGCTCATCTCATCGAGCCTACGGAAAACCCGGGTGCTCTATCCGAGCGCTTTCCCGATCAGGTCACGGGCACGGTCGAGCATGGATGCGAACGGCCCGAGCGCGAAGTTGAGCTTCGCCGACTCCACGCCCGGGTGCGGACGCGTCGGGGCGATGGCCTCGGCCGCACGTACCGCCGCGCCCATCCGCTTGAGATCGTCGGGGTCCACTTCGCGTTCCAGCACGGGGAATTCGTCGTTCTCCTCCTGCCGGGCATGTTCGAGTACGGCCTCGCGCAGCTTGCGGAGTTCGTCGATGAATTCCTGGGAGGTGATATCGAGCTTCTCCACTTGCGAGAGCAGCTCCTTGGCTTCGTGCTCTTCTTTGAGACGGGCATCGACGATGGCGTCGCCGGCGTCGTCCTCCCGCCGCACCCGCGGATGCACGACCATTTCCTCGGCCGTTTCGTGGACGGCCAGCAACTGGCGCAAGGCCGCAAACGGCTCTTCACGCGCTTTCGGGTCCGTGGCGTGCAGCACCTGATCGAACATGTCCTCGATGAGGTTGTGCTGGGCTTTCAGGAACGCGACGACTTCGTCGGGTGACTGAATGATCATCTCGGCCATCGCCGTACCTCCTGTGAGGGGAGAGTGGGAAACGCACGTTGGGCTGTGTGCGGCTTGATCCAGGGCATACCCGCTGCACAGGCCGCCAAACGGCGCCTCACCGTGCGCGACGCACGCCGGCACTCGACCGTCAGCTGAAATAGCTTGCGGCACAGGGTGTTTGTGCGCGGGTCCCCAGATCCCCGTCAACCGCGCGGACGTCCGACGGGGATCTGGGAAGCGCGGGTTAGTTAGACGCCGCGGTCGCGGGTGGTGGCCGGCCCGACGCCGGTGCCGGCGGGCGTGTCCTTGCGGCGCATCAGTCCGGCGAGTCCGCCCAGGCCCAATAGGCCAGCCAGGCCCCACAGCCCGGTCTTGTCGCTGTGCTGGTCATTGTTGTTGTTGCTGTCCGCCAACGTCGCCGTCGTGGACGAGGGCGCCGGAGCACTGGAGGCATTGGCGACACCCGCGCCACCGAACAACAGCGCTCCGGTGGCTGAAACGATTGCAATGGTCTTACGCATTTCTACTCCTAGTGAGTTTGCTGATCGAGCCATACGACTGATCGACACGCATTTCGGGACCAGGATGCTCTAGTCTCCGCATGACGCGACGCACGACCGATGGCCGCAACGTAGCGAGGTGTGGGCTACCCCGGCAAACCACGCCGAAACTCGACGCCAGACCTTTTTCGTTTGCTGGCCACCGCCGCAGCGATTGGCGGGCCGGTCGGACGCCAACCAAAAAAGCGAGATGTGTCACACGTCCGCCGCAGATGTTGAGCGCCCCCCGGCGAATGGGTAGCCGCAGAAACAAGGCGCTCTCGTGCCGATCCAAGTAATCAACGCAGGAGGCGAAATCTTCATGACTTCATCGGACAAGACCACAGTGCTTGCGCAGCTGCGCGCACTGCACCAGCTGACCAACACCGAAATCCAGGTCGCCGAAACCCGCATCGCGCAGGCACGCACCGAGGCGGTGCAACGGGAGCTGACGCAGAACGCCTCGAACGGGCGTGAGCGATCGGAGGCAATCGAGAAGGCGATCCGGGACCTCGGTGGCGTCCCCGACGTGGTCGGCCCGTTCCTGGGCCGCGCCGCAGCCGCGGTCAAGGCCTTGACCGAGCAGGCCCAACCTTTCGATGAGGCGCTTTTGGGTGATCTGGCGCTGGAAAACCAGCTGCTGGACCGCTCGCGCTACCTCAAGGCGCTGGCCGTCGCCGCCGAGCTCCCCGACATCGAAAGCCTGGCGACGCGGCTGATCACTGCGCACTCGGCCACCGTCGCCTGGCTGACGACCGTCCTTGCCGAGGACGCCCTCGGCGGTCCGGCCGCGCTGCGGCGCACGCCATTGCAGGCGGCGACCGGGACCGCGGTGAAACTGTTCAACCTGCCCGTTGAGTGGTCGACCCGCGGAATCGACCGCGCCGCCGACGCACTGCGTTCGGCGCGGCCGGCGATCAATGACCTGGTGGGCAGGGGCGCCCACGCCGGTGATGTGGCGACGAAAGCGCTCGCCGCGTCGCGCAACGCCGCGCTCGAAGCGGCCGAGAAGGTCACTCGCAACGAGGGCGCCCGGCAGACCGCCGACGCCCTGCACTCGGCGCGCGCCGCGGTGGGCGTGCTCGACGCCGACGAGCTGCCCATCGCCAACTACGACGAGCTCAACGTCAACGAGGCGGCGGCCGCGGTCAAGGAGCTCACCAGCCCGAGCGACGTGCGGGCGATCATCGCCTACGAGGAGGCGAACAAGAATCGCCAGCGGGTCGTCTCAGCTGCCCAAACGCGCATCGCGGCCATTGCGCAAGAGGTCGTGGGCATTAACTAGTTCGAACATCCGATCAGGTGGCACGGCCGCCCGGCCCGAGTTCTCGCTCGGTCGGGCGGCCGAGCCGTCTGCGATATCGCTACGGTTGGGGAATGTACGAGCAGGTCAACAGCAGCGCGCCGGACTCCGACGACGTCATCGGTTTCCGCATCGACCCCGTGTTGGCCCGGAGTTGGCTGCTGGTCAACGGTGCGCACGACGACCGGTTTCAGGCCGCGGCGCACTCGCGCGCCGACATCGTCGTGCTCGACATCGAGGACGCGGTCGCTCCCAAGGACAAGCACGCCGCCCGCGACAACGTGGTGCGCTGGTTGAACGCCGGGAACACCGACTGGGTGCGCATCAACGGCTTCGGCACCCCGTGGTGGGCGGACGACCTCGCCGCCCTGGCCGCCACTCCGGTCGGCGGGGTGATGCTGGCGATGGTCGAATCGGTGGACCACGTCACCGAGACGGCGCAACGGCTGCCCAACGTGCCGATCGTCGCGCTGGTGGAAACGGCCCGCGGCCTGGAGCGCATCACCGAGATCGCCGCGGCGAAGGGAACCTTCCGACTCGCCTTCGGCATCGGCGACTTCCGCCGCGACACGGGGTTCGGTGAAGACCCGGGCACGTTGGCGTATGCCCGGTCGCGATTCACGATCGCGGCCAAGGCGGCCAGCCTGCCCAGTGCCATCGACGGGCCCACGATCGGCTCCAACGCTTTGAAGCTGATCGAGGCCACGGCGGTTTCCGTGGAGTTCGGGATGACCGGCAAGATCTGCTTGACCCCGGACCAATGCGCCGTGGTGAACGAGGGCCTGTCACCCTCACACGACGAAATCTCGTGGGCTAAAGAGTTTTTCGCTGAGTTCGAGCGTGACGGGGGAGAGATCCGCAACGGCTCCGACCTCCCGCGCATCGCCCGGGCGACCAAGATTCTCGAGCTCGCCCGGGCGTACGGCATCGAATCGTCGGAATTCGACGACGAAGAACGGGACCATTCGCCGGCGCCGTCGGACACCTATCACTACTGAGCGCTATGCGGCGTGTCGCGCGAGCGCGACACCGACGCGGATCTCCAGCTTGCTGACGGTGATCGTGGGCCCACGCGCCGGGGCCGCCGACCGGTAGGTTTTGCCGGTCGGTGTCGTGAAAAGCGCGGTGTGCGTATGGTTTTCGTCAACACCGGCGCTAACCTTCCACCCCGCGTTCTCCTTGACGTAGTTGCAGCGCTCGCACAGGCCCAGGCCATTGTCTGCGGTGGTGAGGCCGCCGTCGGCCCACGGCTGTGCGTGGTCGCGATGCCGGATCGGCGCGTCGCAGTAGGGCGTGCGGCAGCGTTGATCGCGCAACCCGATGAACGCGGCGAGGGCGCTCGGGAAAAGTCGTGCCCGTGATTCCATGGCCACCAGTGCCCCCGCTCGGGGATGCGTGTAGAGCCTGCGCAGGGTCGCTCGCGAACGATCGTCGGTGGCGGCCTGTGCGACCATGCTCCGCGCGACCGCGGCGGGAATGGGACCGTAGCCGCAGACGTCGGCCGGTGCATTGCCGCCGCCGAGCAGCGTTTCGTCGGACAGCACCAGGTTGACCGCGATCGGCGTAGGGACCGTCGCGCAGCGCCCGGTGACTCGTTCCACCAGCGTATCCGCCATCACCTGCCCGCGCGGCCGCCCGTCGCCGCGGGTGTCAGCTTCACGGCGCAGCGCCGCGTACACCGAAACCCCTTGGGCCACCGGCAATAACGCGGTGAGATAGGTCATCGTGTCCGGCGCCGGCCGAATGGTGACCGTCCGGTCATTCGCGGCCTTGGCCGCCCGCTCGACGACGGCGTGCGGATCGAGCCGGTAGGCGATCGCCTTCGCGGTCGCGGCCACGCGCGCATCGCCCATGCCGGTCAGACTCGTCGGGTCGGCACACATTTCGGCGTCCAGGGCGCGGCGGTCCTCGACGTCCAGGCATGCGCTTTCGCGCACGATCAACGTGGCCCGCCACTCGGACAAGACCCCACTCTCCAGCGCCGCCAGCGTATGTGGCATCTCGTACACCAGAGCCTTGGCGAAGCCCAGGTGCCGGCCGCCTCGCGCGGGTGCGTCCCGTCGCGCCAGCGCGACCTCGCCGGCCACGCCGCGGCCGCGGCGCGCCGCGGGCACCCCGGCGGCCGCTTCGGCGGCCCGACGCGTCGCATCCAGGGCCGCCGCCGCTCGGGCCTGGCCCGCTGCCGCCGCAGACTTGATCGACTCCAAGTCGGCGATGCGCTCGATCAGCGCCGCTTCGTCGGCAGCCGGGTCGACCGCCGCCAATTCTTCGAACATATATTCGATTATAAACGGCCCACCGACAAGCGCCCATCGCTACGCTGAACGGATGAGCGCCAGAAGGCGCATCCAGGTGGCGCGGGTCTACGACGAAGTCAGCCCCGGCGAGGGGCAGCGGGTTCTGGTCGATCGGGTCTGGCCGCGGGGAGTGCGCAAGGACGATCCGCGAGTGGGCATGTGGTGCAAGGACGTCGCGCCGTCGAAGGACCTGCGCGAGTGGTATCACCACGACGCGGACCGGTTCGACGAATTCGCGGCACGCTACAAGGAGGAGCTGCACGGCAATGCCGCCCTGCAGGAGTTGCGCGCGCTTGCCAAGCAGGGCCCGGTCACGCTGGTGACGGCGACCCGCGATCTGGACATCAGCCAGGCGGCCGTCCTGGCGAAGCTGCTCAAGCCGCGCTGAGTCCAGTGATGAGTGACGCCCAGCCCATCCTTCCGCGGGAACTGACCGATCTTCCCGAGGCGATCAGCAGCGTCCCGCCGCCGCCCATCCCGGACCTCCCCGAGCCCTACGGTCTGCGCGTCGTCGACCCGGACGCCGACGCCGCAATGATCGCGGAGTGGATGAGCCGGCCCCATCTGGTGCAGGCCTGGGAGTCCAACTGGCCGGTGCAGCGCTGGCATCGGTATCTGCAGGCGCAATTGGAAGGCGCGTTTTCGCGTCCCTTCATCGCCACCCTGGACGGGGTCGATCGCGCGTATATCGAATTATACAGGGCGGCAAAGGATTCCATCGCCCGACGGTATGAGCACGACCCGCACGATCTGGGATTGCACGTCGCGGTCGCCGATCTGGACCACATCGAGCGCGGCCACGTCAGCTACCTGCTGCCTTACCTGGTGGTCAGCATCCTCACCCTCGATCCGCGATGTCGCCGCATCATGTTCGATCCCGACCATCGCAACGTGTTGGCGCGCAAGTTCTGTGAGCGCAGCGGTTGCACATTCCTCGGTGAGCATCAGATGTCGAATCGGCGGATGGCGCTGTACGTGCTGCCCCGCACTCCAGAGGACGTCCCGCGTCAGCGCGATAGCTGAACAGCCATCAAAGCTGCTGTGCCAGCTGCTGTCCGATGAAGGCCGCCGCCTCACCCAGCGCGACGCTGACGACGATGTTGGCCAGTGCCGCGCGGAGTTGGCGTTCTTCGCCGAGCCGCTGCGTTTCCAGCATCCAGGTCGAAAACGTGGTGTAGGCGCCGACGAAGGCGATGCTCACCAGCAGGGCCGCCTCCTTGTTCAACGCCAGGCCACCGAGAAAGCCCAAAAGCGCTGCGCCGCTGACATTCACGACCAGCGTGCCGAACGGAAACGGCCGAGACACCCGCCGCGCCACCGTGCGGTCGACGACGAAACGCAGGATCGACCCGATGCCGCCGATCAGCGCGACGCCGACCCAGACCAGAGCCGTCGTCACGGTGGCGGCCGTCATCGGCGCACCGGAACCCGGCGCACCAACTTGGTGGCAAGGTGCACCGCCAGCAGGCCCAGCACGATGCTGGTGACCGTGTAAGAGACGGCCAGCGTCCAATGACCGTGCTCGATCATCCGCAGCGTCTCGACCTGCATTGTCGAGAAAGTGGTTAAACCGCCGCACAATCCGGTGCCGAGCAGGGGCCGCCGATAGCTTGACGTCGGCAACCGCTCCAGCAGCCGGGTGGTGAAGTAACCCACCAGGAAGGCCCCGACGATGTTGACCGCGAACGTGGCCCAGGGCCAACTCGCCGGATCGCCGCCGGCCAGCGTGCTCAGCGCGGCACGGGCCACCGACCCCAGCGCACCACCGGCGAACACCGCGGCCAATTCGCGATAGTCCCGTTGAGCCACTGGCGTCGGTTCCCTTCGTTTGCCGGTGCGCTACGCAGCGTATGGCCGAAGTCCAGACCGGCGCAGCCCGGGGGGACGCGGACACGGGCAGAATTGACAACCATGGTCGCCAACCCTCGCGCCGGACAGCCGGCCCAGCCCGAAGATCTCGTCGATCTGCCCCACCTGGTGACGGCGTATTACTCGATCGCGCCCGACCCCGGTGACGTCGCCCAGCAGGTGGCGTTCGGCACGTCAGGCCATCGCGGCTCGGCACTGGGCGGCGCGTTCAACGAGGCGCATATCTTGGCGATCACGCAGGCCATCGTCGAATACCGCGCCGCGCACGGCGTGACGGGTCCGCTGTTCATCGGCCGGGACACGCACGGGCTTTCCGAGCCGGCCTGGGTGTCCGCGCTGGAGGTGCTGGCCGCCAATGAGGTGGTGGCCGTCGTCGACAGCAGGGACCGCTACACGCCCACGCCGGCGATCAGCCACGCCATCCTCACCTACAACCGGGAGCGCACCGACGGGCTGGCCGACGGGATCGTGGTCACGCCGTCGCACAACCCGCCCGCGGACGGCGGCTTCAAATACAACCCGCCCAACGGCGGACCGGCCGACACCGACGCCACCAACGCAATCGCCAAGCGCGCCAACGAGATCCTGCGCGACGGGTCGGGGGTCAAGCGCGTTCCGCTGGCCCGCGCGCTACAGTCCGTGCAGCGCCACGACTACCTCGGCAACTATGTCGATGACCTGCCCAACGTGGTCGACCTCGATGCCATCCGCGACGCCGGGGTGCGCATCGGCGCCGACCCGCTGGGCGGGGCGAGCGTCGACTATTGGGGCGAGATCGCCCAGCGGCATCGCCTGGACCTGACCGTGGTCAATCCGCTGGTCGACGCGACCTGGCGGTTCATGACCCTCGACCACGACGGCAAGATCCGGATGGACTGCAGCTCGCCGGACGCGATGGCGAGCCTCATCGCCAACCGCGATCGGTATCAGATCGCCACCGGCAACGACGCGGACTCCGACCGCCATGGCATCGTCACGCCCGATGGGGGTCTGCTGAACCCGAACCACTACCTCGCGGTGGCCATCGAATACCTCTACACCCGGCGGCCGTCGTGGCCGGGCGGTATCGCCGTCGGCAAGACCGCCGTCAGTTCGTCCATGATCGACCGGGTGGTCGCCGGCCTCGGCCGCAAGCTGATCGAGGTGCCGGTCGGATTCAAGTGGTTCGTCGACGGCCTGATCGAGGGGACCATCGGCTTCGGCGGCGAGGAGTCGGCCGGGGCGTCGTTCCTGCGGCGGGACGGCTCGGTGTGGACCACCGACAAGGACGGCATCATCCTGGCGCTGCTGGCGTCCGAGATATTCGCCGTCACCGGGCTGAGTCCGTCGCAGCGCTACCAGCAGCTGGCCGGCGAGTACGGCACGCCCTACTACGCGCGCGTCGACGCGCCCGCCGATCGCGAGCAGAAGGCGCGTCTGTCGAAGCTCTCCGCCGACCAGGTGACCGCGACCGAATTGGCGGGGGAGCCGATCACCGCGAAGCTGACCGCGGCGCCCGGCAATGGCGCACCACTGGGCGGATTGAAGGTGACGACGGCCAATGCGTGGTTTGCCGCGCGCCCGTCGGGCACCGAGGACGTGTACAAGATTTACGCGGAATCCTTCAAGGGGCCGCAGCATTTGGCCCAGGTGCAGGAAACCGCGCGCGAGGTGGTTAATAAAGTCATTGGGTGACCTTTTCCCTCCGTCTTGCCCGCCCGGGGGGACGTGCATCCCGTTCTAGCCGGCTGCCGCGCGAAGTCTGGATCCTGAGCTGGGCGAATATCATGATCGCCCTGGGCTACGGCGTGATCTCGCCGGCGCTGCCGACCTTTGCGCGCACGTTCGGGGTGAGCATCAAGGCGGTGACTTTCTTGGTCACCGTCTTTTCATTGAGCAGGTTGTGTTTCGCGCCGATCAGTGGACTGCTCACCGAACGCTTGGGCGAGCGGCGGATCTACATCGGCGGTTTGCTGATCGTGGCGGTGTCCACCGCCGCGTGTGCCTTTTCCCAGGCCTACTGGCAGTTAATGCTTTGCCGGGTTTTCAGCGGCATCGGGTCGACGATGTTTTACGTCTCGGCGCTGGGGCTGATGATCCACATCAGCCCTCCCGATGCGCGCGGCCGGATCGCCGGGCTGTTCACCACCTCGTTCATGGTGGGCGCGGTCGGCGGCCCGGCGGTGGGCGGCCTGGCGGCGGGTTGGGGGTTGACCGCTCCGTTCGTGGTCTACGGCGTCGCCATGCTGGCCGTCGCGGTGGTGCTGTTCTACAGCCTGCGGAACTCGGCGCTGGCTGCGCCGCCACCCCCGACGCGATCCACGGTGACGCTGCGCGAGGCGCTGCGGGTGCGCGCGTACCGCTCGGCGTTGCTGTCGAATTTCGCGACCGGCTGGTCCGCGTTCGGCCTACGGGTCGCGCTGGTGCCGCTGTTCATCTCCGATGTGATGGGCCGGGGCATCGGCATCATCGGCGTGGTGCTTGCGGCCTTCGCGGGTGGAAACGCGTTGGCGGTCATCCCCAGCGGCTACCTGTCGGACCGGATGGGGCGGCGCACCCTGTTGATCATCGGGCTGGTGACGTCCGGGGCGGCGACCGTCTGGTTGGGTTTCGTCTCGTCGTTGCCGGTGTTCATGGTGGCGGCGGGCGTGGTCGGGGCGATGACGGGGATCTACATGTCACCGCTGCAGGCCGCCGTCGCCGACATCCTGGGCAACGAGGCGCGGGCGGGCCTGCCGGTGGCGACGGTGCAGATGATGTCGGACCTGGGTGCGATTGTCGGGTCGATGGCGGTCGGCTGGGCCGCCGAGCAGTTCAGCTACATGTGGGGTTTCGTCATCAGCGGGGTCGTCCTGCTGATCGCCGCCATCGGCTGGGTGGTGGCGCCGGAGACCCGGACGGCGGCGGATCTCGAGGCCGATCTGCTGGCCTCCGAGGCGGACGTGGAGCCGGTCTAGCAGCAACTTTGATGGACGGTTACCGGTGGTGTAGCTTCGATGGGCACGACTTCTCGGGGCTATGGCGCAGCTGGTAGCGCACCACACTGGCAGTGTGGGGGTCAGGGGTTCGAGTCCCCTTAGCTCCACCAATTGTTTGCTGATTATCGATCGTTATAGCTGGGTATTCAGCAAACCGTGCGTTGCATCCACGTCGTCGCGGTTGGCGTAGCGATTGGGGCCTCGATTGTCGGGCCGGCGGTGCTCACCGCGTCCGCGCACGCCGATTACAGCGGCTATCGCCGCTGTGTGGGAAAGATGACCGAGCCGATCGCGGGCCACGACCCCCAGAACCTGCAACTCGTCGGCGTCATTGAGCAGGATCTCGATTCCGGTGTCTCCCCGGCCGCGGAGGCCCAGCGAGTGGCGCACCTGGGATTCGACCCGAGCTTCGCCAACGGCATCGTCCAGTGCGTGATTGAAGAACGTCCGTAGCCGAGTCCAGGCCAGGTTGCGAACGAATCATGGTCGAGCGCAACAGCTTTGGCGGTCGCCTTTTCTGGGTACAGCATGCACGAACCGACTTGAGCCCACCGGTCGGGCACCATGGGTCCCGAGGGACGGAGTTATCACATGCATCGCCCCGACACGATCATCGAGATTCATCGCGAACGCGTGCAGGATCAAACGGCCGAGATGTTCAGCGGCGACAAGTACACGCAGTCCGTCGACGGCGCCGGCTACTCGGCGACGGCCACCCTCGACCTCACCCTGGACCGCGTCTGGTTCATCCTCGACGCCCGTGGGCGGCTGTGGCAGGAGGAAGCTGACGGTGCATCCCGCGACCCCCTGCGGCACTTCGCGATAGACCTGGTGATTTTCGATTCGAAGATCGTCATCGACTCGGTCACCTGCATCCCGCTGGTATCGCTGCCCCCGGCCACGATCACCATCCCGGATGGCCCGCGTGCCGGAGAATCGCGCGAGATTGCGTACAACGAGATTCCGTTGTTCGGGCGGTTGACGATTCACGATCAGCTCGAGCCGCACCAGCTAGAGCCGGGCAAGCAGACGATCGCACTGAACTTCACCGCCCAGGACGCGCCCGCGCTGGTGGCACACCCGTTGCCCGACCGGCACGCCGGGTGGCTGTTCGGTCCGCACGTCGAACGCCGTGCGGACGGGATCACGGTCTTCGCCGGACAGGATCCGCGGATCAGCTGGGAACTCGACTATGCCGAGGCGCACTGGATCACCCACAGCATCGCCGGTGAGCTGATGGTGAACCTGGAGAAGCTGCAGCACCCCGGCCTCTCCGACGAAGAAGCCAGGACCAGGGTGCTCGACTCGCTGGCCGCCCAGATCGCCGATGCGGTCCGCCCGCAGCTGGAGGCGATGGGCGACAAGGGGATTCAGACGTTGCTGCCGACGCCGGTGGACGTCGACCCCGAGGCGCAAGACGACAGTACGGTCAAGGAACTCGACGCCATTGTGCAGCGCTTCGACGTCGGCGAGGCGACTGAGGAATCCATGGTGGTGCAGCTGCAGACGCTGCGCGATTTGCCGCCCGGCGAAGAGCTGCCCCCGTCCATTCTTGCCGAAAACCCATGTGAGCGAGCGGCTTTGGCCGCTACCGGGTGGAGCATTCTGCGGCAGGTCCGGGACACGGTGATGAAGAGTTTCGATCTCGACGAGGTCGACTTCGACCCCGATGCGCCGTGCGCGCTGGCGGGTCCGAAGACCATCAGCATCGGCGGGCAAGACCGAAGCCTGGATGCCCTCGACGCCGACATCGTGCCGCGAACCGGGGATGGCCGGTTGGTCGTGGACGGCACCGTGAGCGCCGAGACCGCGCTCTATGACTTCAACGCCACCTTCAAGGTGACCTACGAGATGGGCCTCGGCGACATCCCCCGCGACCCGAAGGACAATGAGCTGCTGCGCGAGGATGTCGACACCATCGAGCTTCTCGAAGAGACGCTGAAACTGGCGGGTGCGAAGAAGCGCGCCGGCCACCTCGGCGCCGAAGACTACGAGGCCGAAGTCAAGCGCGTCCGCGAGCGATTCGATCGGCTACCGCGGACCGTGGGGGTGCGACCGGCGCAGAACTCCGAGCCGGAGGTGAACGCCGACTTCAGCCTCACCGCGGCCGGCAAGGTGGCCACGGCCGCGGGGGCGGCGGCCGTCGTCGGGCTGCTCGCGCTGCCGGTGACCTGGGTAGCGGGGGCGGCCGGGGTGGGGGCCGCCGGCGCGGGCGGTCTGTTGACCGCCGCGATCGCGCAGTACATCACCACCGTCCTGACCATCGACTGGTTCGGTACCGGCTTGGGTTCTCGTCAGGTCAAGAAATCGCTGAACGACCAACCCGAGGGCACATCGCTTCCCCCGATCGGGATGCCGATCGGCGTCGACCTCAATCGCCAACGCCTCGCGGTGTACTTCCGTCCGGTGCCGGCGAAATTGTGGATCGATTGCGTCATGGCCGACGCCGACGAGGACCGGGAAGCCGATGACGAGGGCATTCGCGTCGTCGGTGGCCGCTGGCCCAGCGACGGCCACCCGTGGCGGCTGTCGCACGATGACGCCGTGTTGTACGTCGACGCCGACGAACTGGAGCTCTTCGTCGATCCGGCCGGCGCGGGCGGCCACGAGTTGCCGATTTGCGTCGACATCGGAGAGGGCGGGCGACGCCGACTGCGGGTGCACGGTGATCCCGGCGTACTGCGCCGGCTGGCGCACTGCGACGAGCGCGACTCACCGTAGCGAGGCGGGATCCTCCGGGATCAGCAGAAGGCGGCGGCCGAGAACCATCCCCCGGCCACCAGCGCGATGAGGAGCGCCGCGGTGGTTTGCCCCATCATCGCGGCCGCGATGACGCCCACGATTGCGCAGATAAAGACGGTGACGGTCAGGAAGGCGACGAGCAGACGGTGTGAATTGACCGCCGCGCCGGTACGAGGCGCGATGACGGTTTTATGAGGACGATCCACGCCAACCATGAAATCTCCTTCGGTGTGACGCCCGCAACATGCCACGGCGAGATGTGGTCTACATCACATGATAGGCCTCCAGCCGTCGACCGCTCGGTTATCCGCACGGAACGTCGCGGCGGCATTACGATTCGTCGTTATCCACCTGAGACCGCCAATTAGGTTTTCGCCTCGATGCGGATTACTGTTGCCCGCGGTTCGTCCGCGACTCAGGAAAGCAGCCATGTCTGTTCAGCCCACTCTGCTGCGCCGCCAATCGTTGCGCGGCGCCCGCCGAACGCGGGTCGCTCCCCGCGTGAAGTGCCCGATGGTCGGCCAGTGCTTCGACATCGAAATCACTCGCGACGCGGATGGATGGATGATCCGGATTCCCGAGATCGGCAGGGCCACCCGCGCCAGCAGCCGGGCCACCGTGGAGCTGGCCGCCCGCGAGTCCATCGCGACCTGGACCGGCATCCCGATCGGTTATGTCGCCGTTTACGTCGCCAGCGAGACCAGCTAGCTACCTAGCCGGCTTGGGCGACGGCGATTGATTTCGTATCCACGTAGCCGTCGAGACCTTCGGGGCCGAGTTCTCGGCCATAGCCGCTGCCTTTGACGCCGCCGAAGGGCGCGAACGGGTCCATGGTGTAGCCCTGGTTGATGCCGACGGTGCCGGTATGGATCCGCGCGGCGAGGGCGAGGGCCCGGTCGGTGTCGTTTCCCCACACCGATCCGGCCAGGCCGTAGTCCGAATCATTGGCGATCGCCACCGCCTGGTCCTCGTCGCGGTAGGGGATGACGGTGATGACGGGGCCGAAGATCTCTTCCCGCGCGATCCGCATGGTGTTGTTGGCCGCCGCGAACAGGGTGGGCCGGACGTACCAGCCGCGGTCGAGCCCGTCGGGCATGTGGGCGCCGCCGACGATCAGCCGTGCCCCCTCCTGCTGACCGACGTTGATGTAGTCGCGAACGCGCTGCTGCTGGCGACGGGAGACCAGGGGACCGAGCTGGGTCTTGGGGTCGCCCGGATCGCCGACGCGAAGGCCGGACATCTCGGCGGCGAGCGCGTCGACATATTCGTCATGGCGCTCCTGCGGCACCAGGACGCGGGTGAGCGCGTTGCAGATCTGGCCGCTGTTGGACAGGCTGGCCGATCGCACGCCGGCGGCGACCTTGTCCGGTGCCGCGTCGTCGAGGACCAGCGCCGCGGACTTCCCGCCGAGTTCGAGGCTGACCTTGGTGAGGTTGGCCGCGCAAGCGGCGGCGACGGCGCGGCCCGCCGCGGTGGAGCCGGTGAACGACACCTTGTCCACTCCGCGGTGGGCGACCAGGTAGGCGCCGAGGCTCGCATCGCCGGGCAGCACGCTGACCACACCGGGCGGCAGGCCGGCCTCGTCGATCATCTCGGCCAAAAGCAGGGCGTCCAACGGGCTTTCGGGCGCGGGCTTGAGTACGACGGTGCAGCCGGCCAGCAGCGCGGGCACCAGCTTGGTGACGATGAGGAACTGGGGCATGTTCCACGGCACGATCGCGGCGACGACGCCGACGGGCTCCTTGCGGACCAGCACGTCGCTGCCGAAGAACCCGGTCCTGGTCTCCTGCCACTGATGCCGCTCGGCCAGGTCGCAGAACGCGCGGATCATGAACGCGGGCAGGCCGACCTGGGCGCGCTGGGCGAAGCTGATCGGCGCACCGATCTCGGCGGTGATGATGTCGGCCATCTCGCCGCGGCGCCCGTCGTAGATGTCGGCCAGCCGCCGGATCGCGGCGATCCGGTCCGATGGTTCGCTGTGGCCCCAGGGCGCCGAGGTCAAGGCCGCGCGCGCGGCGGTTACCGCGGCGTCGACGCCGTCGGATCCCGCCGCATCGACCTCGGCGATGGGTTCTTCGGTATGTGGTGAGATGACTTGCACGACGCTGCGGTCCATCCGTGCCTCCCGAGGCCATTATCAACTACTTGCTATTGATGGGGTCGAGGATATACCGTCGGCCGTGACGGAGCTCTCAGGGATCGGTGAAACCGGTGCGCAGGCGGTTGTTTCGCGCAGACAGTGCTGCGAGACGCGGCTGGGCGCCGACGGTTTTGCCGAGATTGGACTGCTTAAGGAGCGATCATGGCTCGATTCCCCAAACCGCCGGAGGGCAGCTGGACCGAGCACTACCCGGAACTGGGCACCGACCCGGTGTCGTACCACGACTCCATCAGCCCGGAGATCTACGAGCTGGAGCGCGAGGCCATCTTCAAACGGGCCTGGCTCAATGTCGGTCGCGTGGAACAGCTTCCGCGTAAGGGTAGTTACCTCACTAGGGAGCTGAAGGTCGTCAACACGTCAATCATCTTGGTCCGCACGGCATCCGGTGACATCAAGGCCTACCACAACGTGTGCCGGCACCGCGGCAACAAGTTGGTGTGGAACGACATGCCGCAGGAAGAAACGAGCGGCGTGTGCCGGCAGTTCACCTGCAAATACCACGCGTGGCGCTACGACCTGAACGGCAACCTCACCTTCGTGCAGCAGGAGGAGGAGTTCTTCAACCTCGACAAGAGTCGCTACGGCCTGGTGCCGGTGCACTGCGAGGTCTGGGAAGGCTTCATCTTCGTCAACTTCGCCAAGAAACCCGAGCAGTCGTTGCGAGAGTTCTTGGGACCCATGATCACCGGGCTGGAGGGTTACCCCTTCGACAAGATGACCTCCCGCTGGTATTACCGCTCGGAAGTCAAGGCGAACTGGAAGCTCTACATGGACGCGTTCCAGGAGTTCTATCACGCCCCGGTGTTGCATGCGAACCAGTCTCCGACCGCGTACTCAAAGGCGGCCGCCCAGGCGGGTTTTGAAGCCCCGCACTACCGGCTGGACGGGCCGCACCGGCTGGTCAGCACGTCGGGGGTGCGGGCCTGGGAAATGGCCGACGAGATGCGCAAGCCGATCGAGGACATCTGCCAGAGCGGACTGTTCGGGCCCTGGGACAAGCCCGATCTCGGGCCGATGCCCGCCGGGCTCAACCCCGCGAAATGCGACCCGTGGGGCCTGGACTCGTTCCAGCTGTTCCCCAACTTCGTCATCCTGTTCTGGGGTCAGGGCTGGTATCTGACCTATCACTACTGGCCGACGTCGTATAACAGCCACCTTTTCGAAGGAACGCTGTACTTCCCGGCGCCGCGTACCCCGCGCGAGCGGGTCGCTCAGGAATTGGCGGCCGTGTCGTTCAAGGAATACGGGTTGCAGGACGCCAACACCCTGGAGGCGACGCAGACGATGCTCGAATCTCAGGTGATCGACGAGTTCCTGCTGTGCGACCAGGAGGTGCTGATCCGTCACCTGCATAAGGAGACGGCGGCCTGGATCGATGACTATCGCCGGACCTCGACGGCAGGAGTGTGAACGCGATGTCGATGTTGCCCGCCGAGTTCGCCGACCTCGAACGGTTCGCCGAGTGGTGCCTGCCCAGCGAACCGGAACGCTACGCGAAGAGGCTGGCCAGCTCCATGACGGAAATGAAGGCCTTCTACGACGCGATCACCCCGCGTGCCGAAGAGGCGCTGGCGTTCTGCGACAAGTTCTCCCTCGACGACCTGCCCGACGACGTCCAAAATTTGATGCATCTGCTGTATTCGATGATCATGGTGTCGTTCCCGGTGGAGTGCTGGAAACAGCCCCGCGTCCCCGATTCGGGTGCTTCGAGCCTGGACTGCGTGTCCGAGCCCGTTCCATGACCTGCGTGCTGCGGGCGGCGCGTTGGGCTGACGTCGTGACGGGTCAGATCCACACGCCGGCGGAGGTGGTGATCGATGGCGAACGCATCGCCGCGATCAATCCCCAAGAGCCGCTTGACGATTCGGCCACCATCGTCGATCTCGGCGACGTGACGCTGCTTCCCGGGCTGATGGACATGGAGCTCAACCTGCTCATCGGCGGACCCGGCGGCCCCGAGGGACTGCCGTCGCCCATGCATGGCGTGCAGGACGACCCCGCGTATCGCACGCTGCGCGGCGCGGTCAACGCGCGCACCACGCTGGAGGCCGGGTTCACCACGGTGCGCAATCTCGGGCTGATGGTCAAGACCGGCGGATACCTGCTCGACGTGGCGCTGCAGCGCGCCATCGACCAGGGTTGGCACATCGGACCGCGCATCTATCCCGCCGGACACGCCGTCACCCCGTACGGCGGGCACCTGGACCCGACGGTCTTCCAGCGGTTGGCCCCCGGGGTCATGCCGCTCTCGGTCGCCGAAGGCATCGCCAACGGCGTTCCCGACGTGATCGCTTGCGTGCGTTACCAAATCCGGCACGGCGCCAAGCTGATCAAGGTGTCCGCCTCGGGCGGGGTGATGTCACACAGCACCGCGCCGGGTGCCCAGCAGTACTCCGATGCCGAGTTCGCCGCCATCGCCGACGAGGCCCACCGGGCCGGGGTGCGGGTGGCCGCGCACGCCGTGGGGGACAGCGCAATTCAAGCGTGCATTCGCGCCGGGATCGACTGCATCGAACACGGATTTCTGGCCAGTGACGAGACCATCCAGATGATGGTCGATCACGGCACATTCCTGGTCTCGACCACGTATTTGACCGACGCCATGGCCATCGATCGGATCGCACCCGAGCTTCGCAAGAAGGCGCTCGAGGTGTTCCCGCGGGCAAAGTCGATGCTGCCCAAGGCGATCGAGGCCGGGGTGCGGATCGCCTGCGGCACCGATGCGCCGGCCATCCCGCATGGCCACAACGCCAAGGAACTGGGCGCGCTGGTCGAACGGGGCATGACGCCGGCGCAAGCGCTCCACGCGGCCACCGTGGTGGCAGCCGAGCTGATCGAGGCGGACGACGAGTTGGGCAAGCTGGCGCCCGGTTATCTGGCTGACATCATCGCCGTCCCCGGCAACCCCTTCGACGACATCGCCACCACCCTCGACGTCCGCTTTGTCATGAAAAGCGGGCAGATCTACAAGACCCCCGCGACGTAACGGAGGCGGGCATGGAACTCACCGACAACATCCTGTGGCTGCTCAAACAGGCCTTCTACTACTCGCTGACCACCATCAACGAGGCGATGCGCGAACACGGCGTGAGCACCGCGCAGATCGGCGTGCTGCGCCAACTGGCCAACGAACCCGGCTTGTCCGGCGCCGAGCTCGCGCGGCGGCTGCTGATCAGCCCGCAGGGCGTCCAGCTCGCGCTCACCGCCCTGGAACGCCGCGGCCTAGTGGAAAGAAAGCAGGATCCCCAGCACGCGCGCATCTTGCGGGCCTACCTCACCGGCGAGGGCCGCAAGGTCGCCGAAACGGTGGTGAACGACGCGATCGCCGCCCATCAGGAGGTGTTCGGCGTGCTGACCGAGCAGGAGCAACGGACCCTGCGTGAATTGCTGGGCCGGGTGGTCGAAAAGGGCACCGGCCACGAACTGTTCAACGACCACGTCGAGGGCTGACCGCCCGTGGGCAGCGACGGGCTGCGCCTGTATCTAGTACTTGAGACTAATCGCAAGTAGTTGATACTCTGGCCGGGATGGGTGAAATCCGCGCGACCACAACCGCCGGTTCGGCGACCGCGACCGACGCCGGGGGCGCCGGTGTCGGCATCGCTGCGTCGCCGGATGGCTTTGTGCCACTGCGGATCAAGCGCGTGGTTCGCGAGACCCGCGACGCCGTGTCGATCGTTCTCGATGTCCCACCGGGCAGCGCGGAACAGTTCGGGTACCAGGCCGGACAGTTTCTGACGCTGCTGGTCACCGTCGACGGACGCGAGCATCGACGGTGTTATTCGATGTCGTCGTTACCGGACGAAGACCTGCAGATCACCGTCAAACGCGACCGAGACGGTGTGGTGTCGAACTGGCTCAATGACACGGCCGCAGCCGGCGACCGGCTGCCCGCCCTGCCGCCGCAGGGTCGCTTCGTGTTGCGCGAGACCGACCGAGATCTGATCGCCTTCGCCGGGGGAAGTGGCATCACGCCGGTGTTTTCGCTGCTGCGGACGGCCCTGATGTCGGGCACCCGCGCCACGCGACTGTTCTACGCCAACCGCAGCCGCGACGCGGTGATCTTCGACGAGGCCTTGGCGTCGCTGGCCGCGCGGCACGCCGATCGTTTCGTCCTGCACCACCACCTCGACGACCACACCGGCTTCGTCACCCGAGCGGAGATCGAGGCGTTCGTCCGCGATGCCGGCGACGCCGAGGTATACATCTGCGGGCCCAACGAGTTCATGGAGATTGTGCGAACCGCCGTGTGCGCGGCCGGCGTGCCGGCCGATCGCCTGCACATCGAGCATTTCGACGTCGACGACGTGGCCGCGGCGGCGCCCCCGGACACCGAGGTGGTGACCGACGAGGTCACCATCGTGCTGGACGGATCGACGACGACCGCGCCGTACCACTCGGGCAACACGTTGCTGCAGACGGCCCGCATGGCCGGGCTGCGCGCGCCGTCGTCGTGTGAGATCGGTTCGTGCGGAACGTGTATGGGCCGCCTGACCCACGGCAGCGCCCGGATGATCAACAACGACGCGCTCGATCCGGACGAGGTCGAGGAGGGCTGGGTGCTGACGTGTCAGGCCCTGCCCACCAGCCCCACGGTGCGGGTGGTCTACGAGTGAGGGAAAGGGTGGAGCGGAGTCGATGACCAGGGTGGCGGTGGTGACCGGAGGCGCCTCGGGTATGGGCGAAGCGACGTGCCATGAATTGGGTCGGCGCGGACTCAAGGTCGCGGTCCTCGATGTCAACGAGCATGCCGCACAACGCGTCACCGACGATCTGCGCGCCGACGGTGTGACCGCGCTGGGGGTGGGTGCCGACGTGACCGATCGGTCCGCCGTGGAGCACGCGTTTGCGAAGGTGCGCAGCGAGCTGGGCCCGGTGACGGTCCTGGTGACCAGTGCGGGCATGTTCGACTTCTCGCCGTTCTTGGAGATCAGCGCCGAAACCTGGTCGCGGATCATCGATGTCAATCTCACCGGCACCTTTCACTGCTGCCAGGTCGCTCTGCCGGACATGGTGGAGGCGCGCTGGGGCAGGATCGTGATGATCTCGTCGTCGAGCGCCCAGCGGGGCTCGCCGTTCGCCGCCCACTACGCGGCGTCCAAAGGCGCGGTGATCACCTTGACCAAGTCGTTGGCCCGTGAATATGCGCCGCACGGGATCACGGTGAACAACATTCCGCCCTCGGGCATCGAAACCCCGATGCAGCACCAGGGCCAGGCCGCCGGATACCTGCCGTCCAACGAGCAGATCGCCAGCAACATCCCGTTGGGTTACCTCGGCACCGGCGCCGATATCGCCGCGGCCGTGGGATTCCTGTGTTCGGAAGAAGCCAGGTACATCACCGGCCAGGTTTTGGGCGTCAACGGCGGAGCGGTGATGTGATTGTGAGGATTCGATGACCAGAGTAGGCAGGCCCCCGGAGGGCTCCTGGACCGAGCACTATCCCGAATTGGGAACGGGGCCCGTGTCTTTCAAGGACTCGACGTCGCGAGAGTTCTACGAACTCGAGCGCGAGGCGATCTTCAAACGGGCGTGGCTCAACCTCGCGCGGGTGGAGGAGTTGCCGCGTGTCGGCAGCTACCTGACCAAGGAGATCGAAGTCGTCGGCGTCTCGGTGATCCTGGTCAAGGGCAAGGACGAGCGCATCCGGGCGTTCTACAACGTGTGCCGTCACCGCGGAAACAAGCTGGTGTGGAATGACTTTCCCGGCGAGGAGACGCGCGGGACGTGTCGGCAGTTCACCTGCAAGTACCACGGCTGGCGCTACGACCTGCAGGGCGCCTTGAAGTTCGTCCAGCAGGAATCGGAGTTCTTCGACCTGGACCCCGCGCAGTACGGGTTGCGGCCGGTGCACTGCGACGTGTGGAACGGCTTCGTCTTCATCAACTTCGACCCCGAACCCCGCCAGAGCCTGCGGGAGTTCCTCGGTCCGATGATCACCGGCCTCGACGGTTACCCGTTCGACAAGTTGACCGAGCGCTACGACTGGGTGGCGCACAACAACAGCAACTGGAAGATCTTCGCCGACGCCTTCCAGGAGTACTACCACGTGCCCTCGCTGCATTCACAGCAGGTCCCCTCCGAGGTGCGCGACCCCAACGCCGGATTCACTTGCGGGCACTTCCAACTCGACGGCCCGCACCGGTTGGTCTCCACGGCCGGGCGGCGGCGCTGGCTGCTGCCGCCGGAATACATGTATCCGATCGAGCGGGCCACCCGCAGCGGACTGGTGGGACCGTGGCGAACCCCCGACATCGGCGACCTGCCGGCCGGACTCAACCCCGGCGGGATCGAGCCCTGGGGCATCAGCAATTTCCAGATCTTCCCGAACATCGAGATCCTGATCTATGGCGGGTGGTATCTGCTGTACCGGTACTGGCCCACCTCGCACAACACGCATCGATTCGAGGCCTACACCTACTTCCATCCGGCGCGAACCGTGCGGGAGCGCATCGAGCACGAGGTCGCCTCGGTGGTGCTGAAAGAGTTTGCGCTGCAAGACGCCGGGATGCTCGGCGGGACGCAGGCGGCACTCGAGTACGGGATCGTCGACGACTTCCCGCTCAACGATCAAGAGATCCTGGTGCGCCACCTGCACAAGGTCGTGGTCGACTGGGTCGACGCCTATCGCCGCGAACGGGATTCGGTGGGGGTGTGACCATGCCTGTCAAGCTGCCCAGCGCCTTCGCCGAGCTGGAGGGCTATGCCGAAACCTGGTGCCTGGCAACCGAAACCGAACGCTGGAACGCCCGGGTCAACTCGTCGATGCCCGAACTGCGCGACTTCTACGACGCGTTCTTCCCCCGGCTCGAAGAGGCGATCGACTACTGCGACAAGTTTCCCCTGGACAACGTGCCCGACGACGCGCTGAACCTGTTGCACATGATCTATTCGCTGATCATGGTCGCCATGGCGGTGGAGATCATGCATCAACCCGCCCCGGTCGACGCCGCCGACGCGGTGATGATCCGCACCGGTGGCCCGGTGCCCTGAGCTTTCCGCCGTCAGACATCCCTTCATCGAAAGGAGCGACGATGAGTCTGCTCACCATCACCAAGCTCACCGAATCCGTCGGTGCCGAAGTCGCGGGCCTGGAGCCGGCCGCGCTGGCGGGCGACGACTCGGTGGGTGCAGCCGTCCTGGACGCGTTGGAGGACAACGGCGTTCTGGTGTTCCGCGGCCTGCAGCTCGACCCGGCGGCCCAGGTCGAGTTCTGCCGCCGCCTCGGCGAGATCGACCACTCGTCCGACGGTCACCACCCGGTGGCCGGCATCTACCCGATCACCTTGGACAAGTCCAAGAATGCCTCGGCCGCCTACTTGAAGGCCACCTTCGACTGGCACATCGACGGCTGCACACCGCTGGGTGACGAATGCCCGCAGAAGGCCACCGTGTTGACGGCCGTCCAGGTCGCCGAGTGGGGCGGCGAAACGGAGTTCGCCAACTCCTACGCCGCCTACGACGCCCTGACCGAGGACGAGAAGGAGCGGTTCGGCACGCTGCGTGTGGTGCACTCGCTGGAAGCGTCCCAGCGCCGCGTCTACCCCGACCCCTCCCCGGAACAGGTGCAGCGCTGGCGGTCCCGGCGCACGCACGAACATCCGCTGGTGTGGACTCACCGCAGCGGCCGCAAATCGCTGGTGCTGGGCGCCTCCGCGGACTACGTCGTCGGCATGGATCTCGACGAGGGACGCGCCCTGCTGGACGAGTTGCTCGAGCGCGCAACGGTGCCCGACAAGGTGTACAGCCACAGCTGGTCGGTCGGCGACACCGTGATCTGGGACAACCGCGGAGTGCTGCACCGCGCGGCCCCCTACGACCCGGACTCACAACGCGAAATGCTGCGCACCACCGTGCTCGGCGACGAACCGATCCAATAGCATGACCGCGTCCGACGGACATCCACTGCGCCTGTCACCGTTACCCGCCGACGAGTGGGACGAGGGCGCGCGCACGGCGCTGGCGTCCCTGATCCCGGCCGAGCGGGCGAATCCCGTTGGCGCGGGCAATGTTCTGTCGACCATGGTCCGTCATCCCGAGCTGACCGCGGCCTACCTGCCGTTCAACGCCTACCTGCTCGCGCGGTCGACGCTGTCGCCCCGCGTGCGAGAAGTCGCGCTGCTGCGCGTGGTACATCGCAGCAACTGCGGCTACCTGTGGTCACACCACGTCCCGATCGCCCTGCGCGCCGGCCTGACCGAATCCGAGATCGACGGCATCCGATCCGGGCACTGCGCCGATCGGACGGACCAGGCCGTGATCCGGGCCGTCGACGATCTCACCGCCGACAGCACGATCAGCCAGGCAACCTGGGATCTGTTGTGCGAGTTGTTCACCCAGCAGCAGTGCATGGACCTGACCTTCACCATCGGCGGCTACCTCTTACTGGCCTTGGCGGTCAACACCTTCGGCGTCCAGGAGGAGCACGGCTAGACCTGGTCGCCCGCTAGTCCTCGCGGGACAGGGCGGCGCGCGGGCATTCGGCGATCGCCCGCTCGACCAACGCCTCCTGCTCGACGGGCACCGGATCGGCGGTGACCACCGCGTAGTCGTCATCGTCGAGCCGGAAGACATCCGGCGCGATGTTCACGCAGTAGGCATTGCCTTCGCACCGATCAAGGTTCACTACCGGCCGCATGAAGATCCTCCTTCTCCGATCGAGAGCTCGGAGTTTTTACAGTACAACTTGTGTAAACGCTAGCTTAGGGCGGCTGGGCGGGAAACGGCCTCCGATTCGCGACTTCTCAGTGACCTCTCAGTGCCGCGGCCTTAGGCTGGAACCCTGGGTCCGGGAGGTCGACGATGAAGATCGCATCCGTCATCGCCCGCCAACTGCTGGACTGCAAAGCCCGGCCCCTTCTGGAAGTCGAAATCACCACCGACACCGGCTTTGTCGGCCGCGGCGCAGCTCCGACCGGCAGTTCGGTGGGGTCGCACGAGGCGTACGTCCTACGGGACGGGGACCGGACCAGATACAACGGCCTGAGCGTGCACCGCGCCATCGCCGCGGTGGACGACGAAATCGCCCCGGCCCTGATCGGCGCGGAGCTCGACGATCCGCTATCCCTGGACCGGGTGCTGATCGCGCTCGACGGCACACCGGACAAGCACCGGCTCGGCGGCAACGCGATCTACTCCACGTCGATCGCGCTGCTGCGCGCGGCCGCCGCCGCGGCGGGCACGTCCACCTATACCTACGTCGGCGAACTGCTCGGGCTCGAACCGCCCACCACCGTCCCGGTGCCCAGCTTCAACATGATCAATGGCGGGCACTACGGCGACGTCCGCCAGACGTTCAGCGAATTCCTGGTGGTGCCGTACCGCGCGGACTCGATCGAATCGGCGGTCGAAAGGGGGGTGAGTCTGTTCGAGACGCTCGGCGAGGTGCTCGCCGAGCGACTGGGCCGCGCGCCGATGCTGGCGTCGTCGTACGGATACATCGCGCCGTCCAGTGACCCGCACGCCGTCATGGAGGTGCTGGCCGAGGCCGTCGAGCGCGCCGGCTGCGCCGACATCATGGCGTTCGCGCTGGACTGCGCGTCCAGTGAGGTGTACGACAGCGACTCTGCCACATACGCATTCAACGGTGAGCGGGTGACCGCGGAGGAGCTGATCGACTTCGCCCGCGGATTGTCCCAGGAGTTTCCGATGTTGTTCATCGAGGACCTGCTCGACGGCGACGACTGGGCCGGATTCGCCAAAGCGGTGCAGACGGTGAACCGTTCGATCATCCTGGGCGACGACCTGATCGTCACCAACCGCGCCCGCCTGCAGCGGGCGGTCGAATCGTGCGCCGTGGACGGTTTCGTGCTGAAGCCCAACCAGGTCGGAACCATCGCCGAGGCGCTCGACTGCTTCGAATACGCCACGCGCAACGCCGTTTTGGCGATTCCCTCGGGCCGCTCGGGTGGCGTCATCGACGACGTCGTGATGGATCTGGCGGTGGGCCTGGCGGCACCGTTTCAAAAGAACGGCGCGCCGCGCTCGGGCGAGCGCATCGCAAAGCTCAACTTCCTGCTGCGCGCGGCCGAAGGCATCCCGGATTGCGCGTTGGCGGACGTGCCGGCGTTGGCGAGGTTCTGAAAACGTCAGTGGCCGGCGACCAGGGCGAGTTCGGCGGCCACCGCGGTCCCGCACACCGCCAACACGATCGAAAGCGCCGCCCAGTCGGCCCGTTTCGGGCGCGACGGGGCGGCCGAGATCTGGCCGGTGCCGCCGCGGGCGGTGATCGCATCGCCCATCTCGTCGGCGCGGCGCAGCGTCACCGTGATGACCGCGACGACCACGTCGATCACGTCCGTCGCCGGACGCCGCAGCCGGGCCCAGCGGGTCTGCGGGGGCTGTTTGGGCCGCAACCGGCGAGCGGCGAAGAGCACCCGAAATTCGTCGATGAGCATCGGAAAGGTGCGCAGCGCGAGCGCCAATGCCACCGACCAGTCGTCGACCGGGACCCGCACCGGCCGCAGGAAGCGGCCCAAAGTAGCCACCGCCGGGGCGATTTGGGCAACATTGGTCGTCCACGACACCAGGGCGCCCAGGGCGAGCAACACCACCGACAGCACGGTGATGCGCAGGAAGTCGAGCAGCCCGCCCAGGCCCAGCGACGCCGATCCCAGCCGGATGTACGGACTCCCGCCGGCGAATGCCGCGTTGGCGCCGACGATCACCAGCACGATCCACAGCCAGCGCGGCACGGACGGCAGCACGCCCCGCGGGATGCGGGCGAGCCGGATTCCCGTGGCCGTCAGGGCGGCGGTGAGCCCGATCGCCACCCAGCCGGGAAAGAACGTCAACAGCAACGAAATACCGAAAGCCACAAGTAATTTCGTCCCGGCCCACAGGTTGTGGATGGGGGAGGTGCCCGGCACTGGCCGCAGCAGCACGAAGGGGCGACGGCGGCCGGCCGGGTGCTGCGCCGGTGGGACGGCGGCCACCGAATTGTGCTGCGCCGCGGCCGGCGACGGTTCCAGCGAACCGTCACGCAGGTGCAAGGTGCGTGGGCACAGCTCCTGAAGCCCGGCGAAGTCGTGCGAGATGACCACCACGGTCAGGCCGGTGTCACGGCGCCGCTGGGCCAGCAGCTGGACCAGGCCGCGCTGACTGGCGGCATCCAGTCCCGCCAGCGGCTCGTCGAGGATCAACACCCGCGGCGACCGGGCGAGCAGTCCGGCCAGCACCACCCGACGCATCTGGCCGCCGCTGAGCTGGTCGATGCGCCGCTTGGCCAGTCCTGCGTCCAAGCCGACGGCCGCCAGCGCCGCGATCACCCGCGCGTCATCGGCGGGCGAAAACCCGGCCGCCGAGGCCACTTCCAGGTCCACCCGGCCGCGCATCAGTTGCAGCCGGGCCGCTTGGAATTGGATCGCGACCGCTCCGACCTGGTCGGCGGTCGGGCGCCCGTCCAGCAGGCAGGCGCCGGTGGCCGGCACGGTCAACCCGGCCATGATCCAGGCCAGGGTCGATTTGCCGGAACCGTTGCCGCCGTGGATCAACAGCCCGTCGCCCTCATGCACCGCGAAGCTGACGTCGCGCAGCGCAATCTGAGCCCAGGGCGTGCCGCTGGCGTATTCGTGTCCGACACGGACGAGTTCGAGCACCGGCGGGCTGGCGGGCCGTCCGTTCGGCACCGTCGGAGCCGGCGCGGTTGCGCTGCGGACCAGGTCGGCGTCGAGTGACGCGTCGCCGAGGTTGATTGCGCGGTCGGCGTATTCGGCCTCGTCGTTGTAGTGCGTGATGTGCACCAGGGCCGTCTGGTGGCGTTCGGTGAGGCCGGACAGGACGGCGAGCAACTGCTCCCGGCCCTGCCGGTCGACCATGCTGGTGACCTCGTCGGCGATCAGCAGCGCCGGCTCGCGCGCCAGGGCCGCGGCCACCGCCAGGCGCTGCAGCTCCCCGCCGGACAGACTGCCCGTGTCGCGGTCCGCCAGCGCGCCCAAGCCGACCTCGCCGAGGAGCCGGGGGATGTCGGTGGTCTTGCCGGGCGGCAGTCCCCAGACCACGTCGTCGGCGACCCGCGTGCCCAGCACCTGGCTTTCCGGGTGCTGCATGATGACCGCGGTGCCGCCGAGCTCACCGAGCCCCACCGCCCCCGGGCGCTCGACGACGCCCGATGTCGGTTCGCGCCCGGCCAGGATCAACATCAGCGTGGTTTTCCCGGACCCGTTGGCCCCGGTGACCGCGATGTGCTCGCCCGTCCGCACGTCCAGGCTGACCGCACGCAGCGCGTCGTGGTCGGCGTGCGGGTAGCGCAGCCGCACCCGCTCCAGACGCACCGGGACCGGCCGGATCGGGCCGCCGCCGGCCGGCGCGTCCAGCTTGTGCACGTCGGGGATCCCACGCAGTCGCTCCAGCACCCGGGACAGCGCCCACCAACCGACCAGCGAAGCACCCACGATGGTGAAGACGGCGTAGCCCAGCACGAGCCACTGCCAGTAGTGCAGCGCCTCGGCGAAGAACGCCTTGAACTGTTGCGCGGGCGCGCGCAACTGCGCCACCCGCGAGACGACCGTCACGGCACCGTCCACGGTGGCGCTGGCGGCGTGGAAGGCGAGCTGCCGGAAGCGGGTCAGGACGGTCAAGGCGGCGACCATGCCGGCGCCGACGACGACACCCGCGCCGAACGACACCGCGATCACGGTCGGTGTGCCGCGGCGGTGGCGCTTGACGGTTCCGGCCAGCCCACCGACATAGGCGCAGAGGGCGATCGCTCCCAGGCCGCTCAGCCCGACGACCAGAAAGCCGATCACACCGGCGGCGACCGTAGCGGCGATCAGAACGCGGATCCGGTAGCGGTAGGCCAGCAGCCCGGTCGGCACGCTGCCGAGCAGGCCCAGCCCCCCGCCATGCGGAAGGACGACCGCGATGATGGCGATCGCCGCGCACAACGCGCCCATCACCGATGCCTGCGCCAGCTCGCCGGGTCGCAGCGATCCGGCCCGCGTTTTCGGCATCGCAGCGCCGGGCGCCTTCACGACACGATTATGCCCGTCGTCGGCGGGGCGCCTGTGCGTCTCTTATCAGATCTTCAGGTAACCCTTGTCGGCGGGAATTTGCGCGGCCGTCACAAGCGACGAGGCGTCGCTGGCGAGCCACAACACGATGTCGGAGACCAGGTTCGGGTCGGCCAGTGAGTCGGTGGGCAGCGCACCGGGGGAGAAGCTGTGAATGTAGGTCTGGTTGTCGGCGAAGAGCTGCCACATCGAGGGGTCGTTGCCCATGGGCGTGTCGGTGCCGTACGGGTGCACCGAGTTGACGCGGATGCCGTATCCACCCAGTTCGACCGCCAACGAGTTCGTCAGCCCGACCACGCCGAACTTGCTGGCGCAGTAGTGACCGCATCCCGGTACGGCCTTGATGCCCGCCGCCGAGCTGATGGTGATGATCGAGCCCCCGTTGCCCGCCTGAATCATCGCCGGCACGGTCGCTTTGATGGTGTTCCAAACTCCGGTCAGGTTGGTGTCGAGGACCTCTTGCCATTGCTGCGCCGAAATCTCCCACAGCCGGCCCCAATTGAGCACGCCGGCGTTGGCGACGACGATGTCCAGGCGGCCGAATTGGGTGATCGCGTCGTCGACGAGCCGTTGTTGGCCCGCGGCGTCGCGGACGTCGACCTGCGCGGCCAGCATCTTGCGGCCTTCGCTTTCCACCAGGCTCGTCGTTTCGGCCAGGTCCTCCGGCGTCGCGGCCGGGTAGCCGTTGTTCGCCGCCACCGGGCCGCACGCGTCGATGGCCACGACGTCCGCCCCGGCCCGGGCCAGCCGCACGCAATGCGAACGGCCCTGTCCGCGCGCGGCGCCCGTGACGAATGCGACCCGGCCGGCCAACGGTTTGTCGTTGTCGCTCATGCTATCTGGGCCTTCCGGGTCGGGGCCGCCTCGCACGGCGCGGCGGCGCGGGAAAACTCGTAGTCGGACAGTGCCGACTTGCGCGCGAAGCGCCGCGAGGCGGCGATCGTTTGTGGCCGGTGATAGACGGTGTCGCGCTGGGAGTTGATGAAATACGTGGACAACCCCGGATTGCACTCGGTGAAGTACAGGTGGGCCGTTTTTGCGCGGCGCCGCATCAGCGCGTTCCACCGCTGGAACGCTTGGGGTTTGACGCGCACGACCTCGGTGCCCTGCCGGCGCGCGACGTCGATGATCCGGACCGCGTGGGCGGCCATCGTCTCGACGAAGTCCGGCCACGCGAAGCCGACGAAGCCCAGCGGCCCGACGATCTCCCACCGGTTGGGCAACTGCGGGTGCGCCGTGCCGGCATAGGCGTGCAGGCCGTGCGTGCGGTA
The DNA here is from genome assembly GCF_001673415.1 of Mycobacterium sp. 1165196.3. Lineage (NCBI taxonomy): Bacteria > Bacillati > Actinomycetota > Actinomycetes > Mycobacteriales > Mycobacteriaceae > Mycobacterium > Mycobacterium sp. 1165196.3. Next base: position 77,002 of record NZ_LZLU01000096.1, read on the forward strand.
ATGCTCGCCGAGGTCGAATCCGGCTGTGCCCACCACGGTTCCGGGTCGATAGGTCTCCGGGTCCGTCCACAGCTCGTAACCGGTTGCCGCGACGATGAGGTCGGCGGGATGTTCGACTCCGTCGACGGTACGGATGCCGGTGGCGGTGATTCGATCGATGGCGGTGGTGATCAGGCGGGTGTTCGGATTGTTCAGTGCCGGCAGGAAGCTGCTGGAGATCACCGGCCGCTTGGCGAGGATCCCGTATCGCGGGACGAGCGCGGCGCGGGTGGCCGGGTCGTGCACCACCGCCCGCAGCAGCAGCCGGTACAAGGCGCGGCAGTACGCGTCGTACAACGGCATCGTGCGAACCAGGACGCGCTGCGGCAGCCGCGACAGCAGGTGGACGATGGGCGCGATCATCGCGATGTCCATTGCCCATCGTCCCGCCGAGTTGATGGCGCCGACCACGCCGGGCACCCGCAGGAACCGACGCATCAGCGGGGGAATGTCGAAGTCGATCTTCGGCAGCACCCAGGCCGGTGTGCGTTGGTACACCTCGAGATTGGCAGCCTGACCCGATAGGGCGGCGGCGATCTGCACACCGCTGGAGCCGGTGCCGATCACCGCGACGCGCTTGCCGCGCGGGTCGTAGCCGTCGTCCCAGGCGTTGGGCCGCAGGATGGTGCCGGCGAAGTCGTCGATTCCGTCGATGTCGACGCGCTGCTTGGCGTTGACATAGCCACCCACCGAGCTGATGACGAAACGCGCTGTGACGCAGGGCTTTCCCTCGATGTCGAGGTGCCAACGCTGCGTCGTGTCATCCCAGGACTGGCGCAGCACGTTGCAGCCGGTCTGCAAATGGTCGTACAGATGCAGCGACCGGGCGGTGTCGCGGAAATAGTCGTAGAGTTCGCGGCCCGGGGCGAAGAAGCGTGACCAGTTGGGGTTCGGCGCGAACGAGAGCTGATACCACAGGCTGGGGATGTCCACGGCCAGGCCGGGGTAGTGGTTGTCGCGCCAGGTGCCGCCGACGTCGTCGCCGCGCTCCAGGATGACGAAGTCGAAAATCCCCTTCTGACGCAACAGGTGCCCGGCGGCGATGCCGCCCGGGCCGGCTCCGATGACGGCGACGTCGTAGTCAGCCATCTCGTCTCCTCTCGCTTCCGGTGAGTCCGGCCACGATGTGGTCGGAGACGAATTTGCCGACGGCGCGGGGGCTTTCCAGATTGACCACCATCGGCGGCAGCAGTTCGAAACTGAGCAGCACGCGCACGATCCATTCCGCGGCGTGCCGGGGATTGACCGACTTGCCGACTTCGCCCCGGCGCTGGGCGGCCCGGACCAGCGGCGCCCAGAGGTTGATGGAGCGCTGCATGAGGTCCTCGCCAAGGTTGTCGAGCAGCAGGACGATGAGGCTCTGATTGAACCCCTTCGGGCCCAGCGGGTCTGAGGTCTGCCGGTGCTTGCAGATCACGTTGGCGGCCGCGGCCACCTGGCCGGCGAGGTTGTCTTGCCGCTGCACTTCGGCCGCCATGGTGGTGATGAAACCGGTGGCGAGTTCGTCGAGCGCGGTTTTCAGTGCGGTTTCGCGGTTTCCGAACGCGTTGTGCACGGTCCCGCGCGACACACCGGCGATCTCGGCGACGGCGGTCAGGTTGAACTGGCGGGGGCCCAGCCGGCGCAGCGTGCTGGTGGTGGCCGACAGCAGCGACGGTGAGACGGCGCGGATCGTCTCACGCGGCGTCGTCGTCGACATGTGAACACATTAACGAGATGTGTTCAATCCGGTCAACGATTCGTCAGATCCGCATCAATGCTGTGGCAGCGGACGGGGGCGTACCAGCGTCGGCCACCAGAACCACGGCCCCAGGATCCGCAGGATGGAGGGCACGACGAACGAGCGCACGATCAACGTGTCCAGCAGCAGGCCGATGCACACGGTCGATCCCACCTGACCGATGGTCCTCAGATCGCTGGTGAGCATGGCCAGCATGGTGAAGGCGAACACCAAACCGGCGGAGGTCACCACGCCGCCGGTGCTGCCCAGCGCGCGGATCAGGCCGGTGTGGATCCCGCCGTGCAGCTCCTCTTTGACCCGGTTGATCAGCAGCAGGTTGTAGTCCGATCCGACGGCCACCAGGATGATGAACGTCAGCGGCAGCACGAGCCAGTGCAGGTGCAGGCCGACCAGGTGCTGCCAGAAAAGGATGGACAGGCCGAACGCCCCGGCGTAGGAGAAGGCCACGGTGCCGGGAATCACCAAGGCCGCCACCAGGCTTCGCGTGATGAACAACATGATCAGGAAGATCAGCACGAAGGCCGCGATCGCCGCGATCAACAGATCCGACATCGCGTATTGCTTGATGTCCTTGTCGTTGGATCCCGAGCCCCCGATATAGACCCGGGCGCCGGCCAGCGACGTCTCTTTGAGGATCGTCTTTATCGCGTCGGGGAACTGCTCGACGTGCTCGACCCCTTCGGGGCCCATCGCATCACCCTCGTGGGTGACGATGAAACGGGCGGCTTTGCCGTCCGGCGACATCATCAGCTTCATGCCTGCCTTGAGGTCCTCGTTGTCGAAGGCCTCGTGCGGGATATAGAAGTAGTCGTCGCTGCGGGACCTGTCGAAGTCGTTGCCGACGTTGATCGAATCGTCGAAGGTCTGCTCGGTCTGGATGGACTGCAGGTCGGCCGAGCCGTAACTGTTGACCAACTTCAGCTGCAGCGCCTCGGTGTCATCGGCGGTGGCCTTCAGTTGGGCGATGATCTGCGGGAAGGCCTTGTCCACCTCCGCGAGGGAGATTTCGGCCTTGTCGATATCTTCGGCCAAGTGGTCGATGTGATCGATGGTGTCCCACAGCGATCGGAACGCCCAGCAGATCGGGATGTCGAAACAGTGTTTCTCCCAATAGAAGTAGCTCTTGATGGGCCGGAAGAAATCGTCGAGGTTCGAGACTTCCTCGTTCATTTCGTTGCTGACCCGTTTGAGGTCCTCGACGGTGAGCACCGTCTGGTGCAGTTCGTCGGACACCTTCTGGAAGAAGCCGATCTCTTTGCGTAGCACCGCCACGGAGTGCGCCTGGATCTCGGCCTGCGCATCGGTGTTGGAGTTCTGCTCCCTGTTGAACGGGAGTTGTTGACCGTTGCCGCTGCCCTGCGTGGTGAACAGGTAGGGAATGCTGGCGTGTTCGAGCGCCCGGCCTAACGGCCGCGTCATGCCCTGCACCATCGCCACGCCGTGCAGCCGGATCAGCGCCCTGGCGACGCGGTCCAGCGAGATGAAGTCGGCCGAGTTGCGCATGTCGTGATCGGTCTCGACCATCAACATCTCGGAGAACAGCTTGCTCTTGGGGAAGTGCCGATCGGCGGCCTGGAAACCGAGATTCGCAGGCGCACTGGCAGGTTGGTACTGGCGATCGTCGTAGTTCTGCCGGTAGCTCGGCACGAAGATCGCGCCGAGCATGACGACGGCGGAACTGGCCACCAGGATCGGCACCGGCCAGCGCACCACGCTGGCACCGATGCGCCGATAAAGCCGCCCGTGGACGTTGGTTCTCGGGTCGAACATCCCGAACAGGCTGCCCACGGTCAGCACCGCCGGGCCCAGCGTCATCGCCGCCGCGATGGTGAACAGCATGGTGATCGCGACGGCCGGCCCCATGGTATGGAAGTAGTTGAGCCGCGCGAACGTCAGGCAGTAACAGGCGCCGGCGATCGTCAGTCCGGAGCCGATGATGATGGGTGCCACGCCCTTGTAGGCGATGTAGAAACTGTCCTCCCGGCTCTCGCCGGCCTGGCGCGCCTCGTGATAGCGGCCCATCAGGAAGATGCCGTAGTCGGTTCCGGCCCCCAGGGTCAGCGCGATGACGATGTTCACCGCGAACGACGACAATTCGATGTATCCGTAGTGCCCGAGGGTCGAGACGATGCCCTTGGCGACAAGCATTTCGATGAGGACGCCGAGCAGGGGCACCAGCAGGGTGGACGGGGTGCGGTACACCAGCAGCAACATCACGACGATGAGGATGATCGTCACGATCGTGACGTTGTTCAGGCTGGCGTTGGCGATGGTGAGCGTGTCGGAGGCCAGCGGAGCCGCACCGCTGACATAGACCTTGAGGCCCGGCGGAGGCGTGTCCTTCTTGATGATGTCGCGGACGGCGTCCACGGACTGGTTGGCCTGGATCTGGCCGATGTCACCGGCGAGACGAAGGAGCACATAGGTGCACTTGCCGTCGACGGATTGCGCGCCGGCCGCGGTGAACGGTTTGCCCCACAAGTCCATCACGTACTGGACGTGCTTGGTGTCGTTCTGCAGGCGGCGCATCAAATCGTCGTAGTACCGGTGATCCTGGTCGCCCAGTCGCCGGTTCGCCTCGAAGACCACCATGGTCAGATTCGTGGAGTTGGATTCGTGGAACTTCTCGCCGATGTGCAGCAGCGCCCGCTGCGAGGGCGCGTAATGCGGAACCATCGGCCCGGCGAGCTCTTCGGCGACCCGTTCCACTTGGGGCATAAAGGTATTGGTGGTGACCGCGAGCAGGGCCCAGAACAAGATGATCGGAATCGCCAGGGCGCGCACCATTTTCGGGATGAACGGACGCTTGACCCTGGGATCCTCGAGGCGATGCTCGGTCATGCCGACTTCACCCTGCACTGGACGTCGGCGTCCTGATGATCGCCCGATTGTTCGTCGCGGATGACGCCGTCCACCAGCATTCGGCAACCGACCTGACCGCCGTGGACGTGCACCGAGATGCTGCCGGACGCCACCGTGAGCGTGGTGGTCTCCGTGTGGGACCACGGCAGGGTGGTGATGTCGACCTGATGCGGATGACCGTCGATGTCGACGTAGACCAGTTTCCCGCCCTGGCCGGCGTCGCCGAACACCTCGTAGGTGATCCGCTTGATGTTGAACTCCTCGGGTGCCTGCGGACCGTTGACGGTGATGACCGGCTCCGGTTCGGAGAACTGATGCACCTTGTACATGCAGAGCAGACCCACGCCGACCGCGACCACGGCGACCAACGGCATCCAGGTTCGCGCCAGGACGGTCCGACCGACGAAACGAGGGCTCATTCGATCACCTCTCGCGACCCGGTCCGGACATCGTGTTCGTGCCCCCCGCCCTCGCCCTCGTGCCCGCCAAATAGTAGACGGTCATGTGCTCAATTGACACATCATGGTGCAAAGACTCCGGACAGCGCAACCCGGACACGACCTCGAAGGCCGGCCGGCCCACCCGGGCGCCCGGTGGGCGCCGCACGTCCGGTCTCGTTGTGCGTCAGGCCAGCTTCTTCAGCCGCCGCCGCAACCGCGCGCTGCGGCGAATCTGAATGGCCAGGTTTGTCGAGGTCAACATGGGGATCACCCCGAGGAATGTGCGCTCCGAGGGCGTCGCTCCCTGCAGGTGGTAGAGACTGCCGAAGACGAAGAAGCAGCCGAGCATGAACAACGCGCCCGGGATGCACAGGGTCATCAACGAACCGCGATCGGCAACGACCTGCTTGGCGTAGTCCACCTCGTCGCGCGACATCGGTTCGCCCTTGCGGACCTTGTGCAAAACCGCTTTGGCGCTGCCGATTTCTTCACTGACCGGAGCAGTCGTTCGGCGCTCCAAGCGATTTACGTGCACGGCGGCGACGGCGGCCAGCGCCACGGCCAGGACGAGGGTGACCAGGGTCAGCAGACCGTAGAGATACGTGCTCATTTTCCAGTCCTTGCTCCGCTGTTGGACTTCCGAAGACTATTGCCGGTCCCTGATCACGTCCCGGACGACGAGCCCGAGCAGGACGATCAGGCCGAGCGGCACCAGGAGCCTGAAGACGATCGAGGCGTGGCTGTACAGCAAGCAGTAGGCGACCGTCCCGATCACCACCATGGTGAGCAGGATGGCGCGATTGATCTTGTCCGTACTCATTGCAGGAACCTAACTTCTCGACGGCGAGACCTCAAAACCCGAAGTCGCCACCGCCGCCGGAATCGGAACCGCCGCCGCCGAAATCCGATCCGCCCCCGAAATCGGAGCCGCCGGAATCCCAGCCGCCGCCGGAGTCCCAGCCACCGTCGAAGCCCACGTCACCGCCGCCGGAGTAGGTGGCGTCGTTGCCCGCGAATCCGACGTCGGCGCCACCGGAGTCCTGGTAGCCGCCGGTGAACCCCACATCGGCCGGCGGGCTGTCGTAACCGGCTCCCTGTCCGCCGTCATAGCCGTAGCTGTTGGCATCGGCGAACGCGGAGTCGCGGCCGGCCTCGAAGCCGCGCTCGTAGCTGCCGCCCCAATGGTCGTCCAGCAACGCGTCCATCAGCAGCACGTCGGTCAGCGCCCACGTCCAGCCGGGACCCCAGAACGCGTACGGGTAATAGCCGGGGTAGAAGAACATTCCGTTGTGGTAGCCGCCGCCGTAGTAGTGCGGGTAACCCGGCTGCGCGGTGGTGCTGTAGTTGTTGTTGTTGATCGTCACCGTTTCGCCGGTGTCCGGATTCTTGGCCCGCACGGTGGCCTGCTTGCGGTCGTCGGCCGGGACAGAAGTCACGGCCGCGACGTCGGGTTGGCGCGGGTCGAGCTTCCGGTTGGCCTTGGCGACCGTGGACTCGACCACCCGCAGATGCGCCCGCGCGGAGCCGTAATCGCCCTTCTCGTAGGCCTTTCGGGCGTCGTACAGGCTGGCGTTGGCTTTCAGCGACTCGGCGCTGACATCGGCGCCGCCGGTGGTGAGCACCGCGTTGTCCAGGTCGCTGACGTTCGACGTGGCCGCGATCAATTCCTGCTTGATTTCCTCACGTGCCTCGGAGTCCTTGCGGTGCTTACGATTTCGGCCGATCGCGAACCAGAACAGGCCGGCCATGGCCAGCGCGATGCCGAAGATGACCAGCGTGACCTTCAGCCACGCCCACTCGTCGTGCTTTTGGTGCGCGACTTCAGAGGTGGTCGCCGGTCCGGTGGGGCTTGCATTGGCGCTCGCCAGCCTGGCGACGAACGCGCTCGTGGCGCCGTACGGGTCGTTGCGATGATCCCTCGCCGACTGATTCATGAATTGGTCGACGTTGTCGGCGATCGCCTTGGGCACGTTGTAGGCGCGCACGTGGTAGCCGCGAGCGTCGATGACGAGGATGACGCCGCTGAATCCGGCGTTGCGGCCCAGCATGGCGGTGTGTACGGCGTCGGCGGTGGTGACCCCGCTCTGGGCGGGCGACACCGCCGCCACCCAGACCGGTGGGCCCGCGCTCCACCGCCACGAGCTGGTGAGAATCTGCTGGTTCAGCTTGTCGGGATTCTGCAGCGGCGGTCTGGCGCCCGGATCGACCACCACATGCGTCTGGGCGTCGAACCTGCTCACCAGCTGGTCGGTGTAGGTGTCGGCCGAAGCGGTCGGCACCAGCAGCATGGCCAGTGCCACGGTCAACGGGACCAGGACAAGGCTGCGCAAGCGTGTGGTCACATCTCTCCTGCCACGAGTCGTTCTGTCGATCGCGGGGCCGCGACAACGTCCCAGTGCACCCTGCGCGTGAGCGCCCACCCTAGCCCGTTTCGGGCGGCGCTGCCGCGGGGCCGGGCGGCGCCGGTCGCGGCGGTAGTCGATGGCCCGCCGGGCGCGGCCCGACTACCCGGCCGGCGCTAGATCTTGACCGTCAGCGGCCAGACGTTCCAGATCTCGTCGCAGTACTCGGTGATGGCGCGATCCGACGAGAACTTGCCGCTGCGCGCGGTGTTGAGGATCGACATCTTGGTCCACGACTCGCGATCCTGCCACGCGGCGCCGACCCGCTCCTGACAGTCCACATACGACGCGTAGTCGGCGCACACCAGGAAGGGGTCGTAGTAACGCAGGTTGTCCACGACGGGCTTGAACACCTCGGTGTCCCCGCGCGAAAACGTCCCCGCGGCAATCAGATCCAGCACAGCGCGCAGCTCGTCGTTGCCGTCGATGTAATCGCCCGGGCGATACCCGTCGGCCTTGACCGCCCCGACTTGCTGCTCGGTGAGCCCGAACAGGAAAAAGTTCTCCGGCCCGACCTCGTCGCGCATCTCGACGTTCGCCCCGTCCAGGGTGCCGATGGTCAGGGCCCCGTTGATCATGAACTTCATGTTCCCGGTGCCCGAGGCCTCCTTGCCCGCGGTGGAGATCTGTTCGGACAGATCGGCCGCCGGGTAGATCAGATGGGCGTTTTGCACGTTGAAGTTCGGCACGAAGGCCACCTGGAGGAACCGGTTCACGTCCGGGTCGGCGTTCACGGTTTCGGCGACCGCGTTGATCAGCTTGATGATCCGCTTGGCCAGGAAGTATCCAGGCGCGGCCTTGCCACCGAAGATGAAGGCCCGCGGCGGGATCGACAGGCCGGGGTCACACTTCAGGCGGTGATACAGCGCGACGACGTGCAGGACGTTCAGGTGCTGGCGCTTGTACTCGTGGATGCGCTTGACCTGGACGTCGAACATCCAGTCCGGGTTCAGTTCGACGCCGGCCACCGAGTGGACGTATCTGGCCAGGCGGGACTTGTTGTTGCGCTTGATGTCGCGCCACTCGCGCCGGAAGGCCGTGTCCTCGACGAACGGCTCGAGCCCGCGCAGCCGGCCCAGATCGGTCAACCAGCCGTCGCCGACCGTGCGGTCCAGCAGTTCGCGCAGCCCGGGGTTGGCCAGCGCGAGGAAGCGGCGCGGTGTCACGCCGTTCGTCTTGTTGCTGAACCGTTCCGGCCACATCTCGTAAAAGTCCTTCAGCACACTGCTTTTCAGCAGCTCCGAATGGAGGGCTGCGACGCCGTTGACGGCGTGGCTGCCGACGGTGGCCAGGTGCGCCATCCGGACATTCTTGCCGCCGTTCTCCCCGATCAACGACATCCGGGCGACCCGGTCCTCGTCGCCGGGGAAGCGGGCGCGCACCTCGTCGAGGAACCGGCGGTTGATCTCGTAGATGATCTCGAGGTGGCGCGGCAGCGACTCGGCGAACATCTCCAGCGGCCAGGTTTCCAGCGCCTCGGGCAGCAGGGTGTGGTTGGTGTATCCGAACGTCGCGACGGTGATGTCCCACGCCGCGTCCCAGTCCAGCTCGCGCTCGTCGACGAGCAGCCGCATCAGCTCGGCGACCCCGATGGACGGGTGAGTGTCGTTGAGCTGCAGGGCAAACCGCTGCGGAAGCTCCTTGACGGACACGTCGGCGAGATCGTCCATGATGTGCAGCACGTGTTGCAGCGAGCAGGACACGAAGAAGTACTGCTGCAGCAGGCGCAGCCGCTTGCCGGCCTCGGGTTCGTCGTTGGGGTAGAGCACCTTGGTAACGGTCTCGGAGGTGACCTCGTCCTCCACCGCCTTGTAGTAGTCGCCGGTGTTGAAGGCCTCCAGGGCAAACGATTTGACGGCGCGCGCGCTCCACAGCGTCAGCACGTTGCAGGTGTTGACGCCGTAGCCCTGGATCGGCGTGTCATACGCGGTGCCTTTGAGCAACCGGCCCGGCACCCAGCGGACCCGGTCGTGGCCGGCCCCCTTAGCTGGGTCGGTGTAGTGCTCGGCGTAGCCGCCCCACTTCACCAGGAAGCTGACGTCGGGTTTGGCGATCTCCCAGGGGTTTCCGTTGTCCAGCCAGTTGTCGGTCTGCTCGACCTGCCAGCCGTCGTGGATTTCCTGGTCGAAGATGCCGAATTCGTAGCGGATGCCGTAGCCGATCGCCGGGCGCTCCAGGGTGGCCAGCGAGTCCAGGTAGCACGCGGCCAGCCTGCCGAGGCCGCCGTTGCCGAGCCCGGGTTCCTCCTCGCAGGCCAGCACCGTGTCGAGGTTTTGGCCCATCGCCGCCAGCGCCTCGCGAGCCGCCCGCTCCATCTGGAGATTCAGCAGGTTGTTGCCCAATTGCGGGCCCATCAAGAACTCGGCCGACAGGTAGCAGGTCACCTTGCGACCGAGGTCCAGCGAGGTCTGCGTCGAGGCCACCCGGCGGTCCTGCATGCGATCACGGACCGCCAGGGCGAGCGCGCGGTAGTAGTGCTCGGGGCGCAGGGCCGCCGCCGGACGCCCGATCGAATAGCGCAGGTGGTCGTTGATCGCGCGCTGGAGTGCGGCCGCGCTCATCCCGGTGCGCGAGTGCTCGATCAGGTCGGCCCGGGTGGGGTTGCCGGGGGACAGGCCATCGGAGGGCGTCTGATCGACATCGGTCATGGTGAGTCCTACTCGCTAGGGGGTGGCGGGCAGCACCGCCCCGGGCCGCTGCAATGCCCGGTGGCGACAGACCGTCAGTCTTGCAGCGATATTTGCACACCAGGCCCGCAATAGAGGTCGGAAACGTGAACGGGAGTCCACCTGCCGGCGACGAAATGGCCCCGCGGTCAGTGCGCGCCGGCCAGATTCAGCGTGACCACCCCGGCGATGATCAGCCCGACACCGGCGACCTTCGTCAGCGATATCGGCGAACCCAAGAACAGCACCGCGATCAGCACGATCAGGGCCGTACCGATGGCCGACCACAGCGCGTAGGCGACGTCGGTCTGCATGCCGCGCGAGATCGACACCGCCAGCAGCGCGAAGGAGACGGCATAACCGGTAAGGCACACGACGGTCGGCCACAGCCGGCTGAAACCGTCGGTGCTCTTGAGCAGGCTGGTCGCTATCACCTCTGCGAATATGGCGCCGAGGAGAAAGAGATAGGTCAAAACGCCTCCTTGCATACCCCTGTACAGGTACGTGTTTACCTCCAAGGATTACGCCGTATGACCCGCACCCCGCGCTCATTGACGTTCGATGTCGGCGAGGTGGCCGGGCAGCCGGCGTCGCTGGCGGCGACGTACTACCCCGCGCGCGACGTCGCCGACGCGGCCGCGCTGCTGGTATGTCTGCCGGGCGGCACCTACAGCCGCGACTACTGGGACCTCACCATTCCCGGCCACCACGGGTACAGCTTCGCCGGCTTCGCCACCGAGAACGGCTACGCCGTCGTGACCATCGACCCGCTGGGGACCGGCGAAAGCTCGCAGCCCACAGGCGATTTCGGCTTCAGCGATATCGCCGGCGCGCTGGCGCGAGCCGTCAGCGCGTTGCCGGACACCATCGGCATCGAGGCGCCGGCGATCGCGGTCGGGCATTCGCTGGGCGGGTACCTGGCCATCACCCAGCAAGCGCTGTTTCCCGGCTATGCCGGGCTGGCGGTGCTGGGTTGCACCAACCAGCACGTCGCGCCGTTGAACCTGGACGCGGCGTTCATCGCGCGTTGCGCCACGCCGCAAGGCCGCGCCGAGGCGGCCGCCGAAATACTGTCCGCGCTCGACAGGCCGTATTTCGAGGGGCCACGCGAGCACCTGCAGAGTTGGTTCCATCTCCCCGACGTTCCCGCCGACGTCGTCGCGGCCGACGCCAGCGCCGCCAAGTCGGTGGTACCGCGCGTGTTCGGCACGGCGATGGTCCCCGGCATCGTCGCCGAGCATGCGGCGCGCATCGACGTCCCGGTGCTGGTCGGTTACGGCGTCGTCGACGTCTCGCCGGACCCGCGCGCCGAGGCCGGGCTGTACCGGAGCAGCCCGGACATCACCACCCTGGTGGTGGCCGGCAGCGCGCACTGCCACAACATGGCGTCGAGCCGGCATCGGCTGTGGCGGCGCCTGCTCGCCTGGGCGGCGACCGTAGCCTGTCCCTCGTGAGGAATGGTCTCGACGCTCGCCTGGCCCGGCACGCTCCGGGGGTGCTGAGCCTGTTTCGCCTCGTCTACGGTTTGCTTTTCGCCGCGTACGGTTCGCGCAGCCTGTTCAATTGGCCCGTCCGCTCGCCGGTTGTCGTCGAGTTCGGATCCTGGCCCGGCTGGTATGCCGCACTGGTCGAGATCGTCGCGGGCCTGCTGGTGGCCGCCGGGTTGTTCACCCGCGCCGCCGCGTTCGTCGCGTCGGGGGAGATGGCGGTCGCCTACTTCTCGGTCCACCAACCCCAGGCGCTGTGGCCGGTCGCCGATCCGCCGGCCGGCAACGGGGGCGCGTTGGCCGTTCTGTTCTGCTTCGCGTTTTTCCTGCTGGTCTTCACCGGCGGCGGCAGCTACGCCCTGGACGCGCGACGCCGAATGCTTCCCCTCCGCCGGCGATAATGGCATTCTCTGATACGGAGAAGCCATTTCCGCAGGGCCGGCAGGCCGAGGAGGACGACGATGAGCGCGCAGCGGTGCGACGGGATGGTGGCCCTGGTCACCGGCAGCAGCCGGGGCCTGGGCAGGGCGATCGCCACACGGCTGGCCGAGCACGGGGCCACGGTGGCCCTGACCGCCCGCACGATGGACCCCGACCCCAAGTATCAGGGGTCGCTGAGCCAGACCCGCGACGAGATCGTCGCCGCGGGCGGGAAAGCCATTGCGGTCCAGGCGGATCTGTCCCAGACCGAAGACCGTGAACGGCTTTTCGCCGAGGTGGCCGGCGCGGTCGGCGCACCCGACATCCTGGTCAACAACGCCGCGGTGACCTTCCTGCGGCCCCTCGACGGGTTTCCCGAGCGGCGAGCGCGGCTGATGATGGAGATGCATGTGCTCGGGCCCCTGCATCTGTGTCAGCTGGCGATACCCGCGATGCGCGAGCGCGGACGCGGCTGGATCCTGAACCTGACCTCGGTCGGCGGTGACCTGCCACCCGGGCCGCCGTTCTCCGAGTTCGACCGCACGGCGGGCTTCGGCATCTACGGCACGGCCAAGGCCGCCCTCAACCGATTGACGAAAAGCCTTGCGGCCGAGCTGTACGACGACGGAATCGCGGTCAACGCCGCCGCCCCGTCCAATCCCGTGGCCACGCCGGGCGCCGGCACGCTCGACCTGGCCAAGACCGACACCGAGGACATCGCGTTGATCACCGAGACGGCCTTGCGGCTCTGCACCGGCGATCCGAAGACCCTAACCGGGCGCATCGCGCACACCCAGCCCTTCCTCGCCGAGGTCGGCTGGACGAGGACCGGCCCGCTGACGGGATGAGCCGAGCCGAGCTCGATCCGACCGAGCTGCGCCGCCGACTCGACGGCGCGGGCGTCACCGACGTCGCCCCGCTGGCCGGCGGCGCCTCCAGCCTCACCTTCGCGGGCAGCAGGGATGGCCGGCGGGTGGTGATCAAGGTGGCTCCGCCGGGCGTCGCACCCGTCGCGCATCGCGACGTGCTCCGCCAGGCCCGCATCATCAAGGCGCTCAAGACAACTCACGTTCCGGTCCCGGAGGTGCTGTGGGAAGATGCGGGGGACCCGCCCGGCACACCGCCGCTGTATGTGATGAGCCATGTCGAAGGCGATTGCGTGGAACCGTTGTTCGACGACTGCCCGCATGTCGGCGGGCTGAGCGATCGATACCGGAACGCGTGCCGCGCGATGGCCGCGCTGCACAGGCTCGCGCCGGCGGACCTCGGGCTGGGCGATGAACCCGTGGTCGACCCGGTCGCCGAAATCCACCGGTGGTCCGACACGCTGCGGACCGTCGACCCGGCGCTGGCCCCCGACTGGCCGAAAGTGTATGAGGCGCTGCTCGATTGCGCGCCGCGTGCGATGGCGCCGCGTGTGGTGCACGGCGACTTCCGGCTGGGCAACCTGCTCGCCGCCGGATCGCGGGTCAACGCGATCATCGACTGGGAGATCTGGTCGATCGGCGATCCGCGCATCGATGCGGGCTGGTTTCTGATCAACTGCGACCCGGACACCTACCGGCGGGTCGACGCACCCGACGGTATGGTACCGCCGATCGACGAACTCACCGAGCTCTATGCATCCGAGTTAGGTTGCGAGATAACCGATTTGGCGTGGTTCACGGCGCTGGCGTGTTTCAAATCGACGGCGACCTGGTCGTTGATCGTCAAACACAATCGCCGCCGGGCGGCGCCGCGAGCCGAATTGGAAGCGATGGCAACGATTTTGCCGAGGCTGCTCGACCGCGCCCTGACGTCGCTAACTTAGTGTCCGCCGACGAGCCTTACTGGCAGCGGACCAGAAGATTTTCGCAGATCATTCCGATGTCGCCCGTATCGTTCACGGGCTGGCCTTCATTGGACGGATTGATCCAGGTGGTGGGGAACGGACTGTAGACGTCGTCCATGCCCGGCGGCTGGGGGCGGGGATCGACGTTCGGGTCCGCGTGGGCCATGCCGGCGCCGCTCGCCAGGGCGATGGCCGTCGTCGCGCAGACCAGCATTGCGCGAGTCCGGGTGGAAACCGTCATCGCCGCCTCCTCGGTTTCTGGCCGAATTGCTGGCTGCTGAAACGCCGATTCTACCGTTGACCGCATATCGCGTAACAGTTACAAACCCACAACGACTTCGGTGGGCCGCCCAGCAAATCTCGTGACTCGAAACGCCGGGTGCGTACGGTGTCGCCCGTGAGGCCGATTGCCGTGGTCGTTCGTCGCGCCCTGGTGGCCGCCGCCTGCCTGGCCGTTTCGCTGCCTACGGCGCCGTCGACATGCGCGGATCCCGACGCCGCCCCGGTTGCTGCGGAAGCGGCGCCGGAGGCCGAGGGAGCGATTCCCTCGAATCCCCCCGCAGTCCTGCACACCCCCGACGGCTGGACCCTCGGTCTGGGCGCCCGCGACGAGCAGCAGGTTCCGGTGGCACCGTTGACCACCGCGGTGTCGTCCCGCGAATACGTCGCCAGCGGGATATTCGTCGGCTCCCTCATCGGGCCGGGACCGCCCCAGGGCGTCCTCGAGGTGGGCTATGAGATCGGCTGTGGCATCGACATGAGCACGTCGGACGGCGTCACGATCGGTGGCAGCGCCGGTATCACCCCGGGTGTGACCGGACCGGTGACCGGAGTGCCGGGAGACGTGCTTCCGTTGGTCGTCGCCCCGATCGCGGGCATCCTCAACGTGGGGCTCAAGCCGGGCCTGGTCGTCGTGGTGCCGGTGGTCAAGAAACAGTTCAGGGCACCGGATCCCTGGGTGATGGTCAGCAACTTCCACGTCAAGATCGACGGTTGCGTGGGTGAGTCGTTCATCCGCTCCTACGCGGTGCTCAATCGAGTGACCGACCAATCCGATGTGGTGCTGTCCTACGTCGGCGTCACCAAGAAAGTCTGAGCGGGCTCGCCGCTCAGCCCCGGGGGATGCCCGCCAGCTTGTCGGCGAACTTGGCCTCGGCGGCCGCCCGCAACCGCAGCAGATGTTCGGAGGGAAACAGATCCGGCGCGGGTTCACGGTCCTTCAGCAACAGGCGCGCAAGCGTGACCTTGTGCACTTCGGTCGGGCCGTCGGCCAGCCCGAGCACGAACGACTCGACCAGATACTGCACGAACGGCATCTCGTGGGTGGTGCCCAACGAGCCGTGCAACTGAAGCGCCCGCGATGACACGTCGTGCAGCACCTTCTGCATCATCGCCTTGACCGCCGAGATGTCGGCCCGGACGGCCTTGTAGTCGTTGAATTGGTCGATCTTCCAAGCTGTTTGGAGCGTCAGCAGCCGAAACGCCTCGATCTCCATCCACGAGTCAGCGACCATCTCCTGCACCAGCTGCTTGTTGGCCAGCACCTCGCCCTGGGTGTAGCGCGACGCGGCCCGTTCGCAGATCATGTCGAAGATCCGCCGGACCAGTCCCACGGTGCGCATCGCGTGGTGAATCCGCCCGCCGCCCAGGCGGGTCTGCGCGACGACGAACGCCCCGCCGCGCGGCCCCAGCATGTTTTCGGCGGGCACCCGGACGTTGTCGTAGCGCACATAACCCTCACGCCCACCGCCGATCGGCTGGTATCCCAGCCCGACGTCGCGCAGCACGTTGATGCCGGGGGTGTCGCCGGGGACGACGAACATCGAGTAGCGCTCGTAGGGCGGCGCGTCGGGATCGGTCATCGCCATCACGATCAGGAACGACGCCATCGAGGCGAACGACGAAAACCACTTCTCCCCGTTGATGACCCAGTGATCACCGTCTTGTACGGCGGTGGTGCGGAACACCTTCGGGTCGGCGCCGCCCTGTGGCTCGGTCATCGAGAAACAGGAGATGATGCGGTTGTCCAGCAGCGGCTCCAGATAGCGCTCTTTGAGCTCGGGTGTGCCGTAGTGCGCCAGGATTTCGCTGTTGCCCGAATCGGGGGCCTGTGACCCGAAGACGATCGGCGCGCATTCCGAGCGCCCCAGAATCTCGTTGAGCAGCGCCAATTTCACCTGCCCATAGCCCGGACCGCCCAGGTGCGGGCCGAGGTGGGTCGCCCACAGCCCGCGCTTTTTCACGATGTCCTGCAGCGGCGGGATCAGCGCCTGACGCACCGGGTCATTGAGGTCGTGGGATTCGGTGACAATCAAGTCGATCGGCTCGCACTCCTCGCGCACGAAGCCTTCGACCCACTGCAGTTGTTCGGCCCACTCCGGGTCGGTGGAGAAGTCCCACGACATGTGTCGTCCTCTCTGGATCGGTCACTTTGCACTGCTCTGGGCCACCACGCCGGCATCCTCCAGCGCGGTGATGTCGTTGGCGGCCAGGCCCAGCTCGCGCAGCACCGCGCGGGTGTGATCGCCGGGAAGCGACGGAGGCGCGGGCGTGGCCGGACGGGTCCGGGAGAAGCGCGGGGCCGGTGCCGGCTGGGTGAGGCCGTCAAGCTCGACGAACGTGCGCCGCGCGACGTTGTGTGGATGCCGCGGCGCCTCGGTCAGCGAAAGCACCGGTGTCGCACAGCATCCCGGCGTGCCCAGCAGGCGCTCCCACTCGGCGCGGGACTTCTCGGCAAAGCGCGCGGCCAGTGCGGCCCGGTGGCCGGCCCACGCCGTCGGATCGTCGTCATCGTGCGGCACGTCCACGCCGAGCCGATCGCACAGTTCGGCGTAGAACTTCGGCTCCATGGCGCCGACGGCCATGTGGCCCCCGTCGGCCGTGGCGTAGGTGCCGTAGAAGTGCGCGGCGCCGTCGAGCAGATTGTCCTGACGCCGGTCGCGCCACGTGCCCGCCGACAGCATGCCGAAATACGGTGCCAGCAGCGCGGCGACGCCGTCGACCATCGCCACGTCGAGCACCTGCCCCTGACCCGACTGGCGGGCCTCCAGGATCGCGCTGAGCAGCCCGACCGCCAATAGCATTGCGCCGCCGCCGTAATCGCCGACGAGATTCAAGGGCGGCACCGGTGATTCGGCGGTGCCGATGGCGTGCAGGGCGCCCGTGAGCGCAAGGTAATTGATGTCATGCCCGGCGTGACCGGCCAAGGGCCCGTCCTGTCCGTAGCCGGTCATGCGGGCATAGACCAGCCGGGGGTTGCGCGTCCGCAACGCATCCGGGCCGATGCCCAGGCGTTCGACCACCCCAGGCCGGTACACGTCCACGAAGGCATCGGCGTCGGCGGTCAGGCGGTGGACGAGGTCGCGCCCGCGTGGGTCCTTCACATCGGCGGCCAGTGACCGCTGGCTGCGGCGGACCGTGTGGTCGACGGGCGGCGGACCGTCGACACCGGCCAGCGCGTCGATGCGGATGACTTCGGCGCCCAAGTCGCCCAACAGCATTCCGCACAGCGGTGCGGGCCCCAAGCCGCCCATCATGACGATGCGCACACCGCGCAGCGGACCGGTCATGACGACCACTTCTTGCGGCGCTGCGCCGCCTCGTCGGTGGCGTGGGAAATCACCTGGTTGCGGTTTTCCAGTTCCATCGCCGACGCCAGGCTCGCGGCGTCGGTGTTGATTTGAAGGGCGCGCTTGGTCAGTTGCGCGCTCAGCGGGGCGTGGCCGGCGATCAGCGACGCCAGCTCGACCGCGCGGTCGGCCAGTCGGTCCGGCTCGACTACCTCACTGACCAGCCCGCGACGGTCGGCCTCGGTGGCCGAAACGGTGCGACCGGACAGCATCCAGTCGGCGGCCACGCTGGTGCCGACGATGCGCGGCAGGTGGTAGCTCATGCCCATCTCGGCACCCGAGAGCCCGAGCAGGATGGCGGCATTGGCGAAAGATGCTGCCGCCGAACAGATTCGGATGTCGGCGGCCAGGCACAGCGCGAGTCCGGCGCCAACGCAGGGGCCATTGACCGCCGCGATGACGGGCTGCGGCAACGCGCGCACCGCTTCGGCGAGGGCGGCCATCCTTTCCTGGAAGCGCATCCGGTCCAACGCGGGTGCGCTCGCTTCGAGCATCGAGGGGCCGAAGTCGCGCACGTCGATGCCCGCACAGAACCCGCGTCCGGCGCCGGTCAGCACCACGGCGTGTACGGCCGGCTCGGCGGCCAGATCGCCGAGACCGTCGCGCAATTCGGTCTGCATCGCCTCGTTGATGGCGTTGAGCCGCTGCGGGCGATTCAGCCGCAGGACGGCGACCCCGTCACAGGGCCGTTCGAGGGAAACGGTGTCCGCCACGTTCACACCCGCTCGATGATCGTCGCCGTGCCCATCCCGCCGCCGGTGCACATGGTGACCAGACCCGTTGTCAGGTCACGACGTTCGAGCTCGTCCAGGACGGTGCCGATCAGCATGGCGCCGGTGGCGCCGATGGGGTGCCCGAGCGCGATCGCCCCGCCGTTGACGTTGACCAGCTCGGGGTCGATGTCGAGGTCGCGCATCGTCTTGAGCGGGACGGCGGCGAAGGCCTCGTTGATCTCCCACAGATCGATGTCGGCCACGGTCATGCCCGCCCGCTGAAGACATCGCTGGGCCGCGGGGCCGGGGGCGGTGAGCATGATGATCGGTTCGCTGCCGATGGCCGCGGTGGCCCTGATCTGCGCGCGCGGCGTGACCCGATGGGTGTGCATCCAGTTCGACGAGGCCAGCGCAACCGCCGCGGCGCCATCGACGACACCGGACGAGTTGCCCGCATGGTGCACGTGATCGATGCGGTCGATGTCCGGGTAGCGCTGCAGGCAGATCTCGTCGAACGTGCGTTGCTCGCCGTCGGCGCACGCGGCGCCCAGCGCGGCGAAGGCCGGTTTCAGGCGTGCCAGCGACTCGGTGGTGGTACCGGGGCGGGGATGCTCGTCGCGTTCGACGTGACCGTGCGGAGTCGGCACGTCGACCAGCGACCGCTCGAAGCGGCCCTGCTCGATGGCCGCGCCGGCGCGGCGCTGGCTCTGCGCGGCGTAGGCGTCGACGGTCTCGCGGTCGAATCCCTCCAGGGTGGCGATCAGGTCGGCCGAAATACCCTGCGGGACGGTCGGATACAGCGCACGAAGATCCGCGTTGTTGCCGTCGATGGTCGGGACTCCCGCGGTGACGTCCCAGCGTGACATGGATTCGACGCCGCCGGCGATCATCAGATTCTCGCTGCCGGCGGCGATCGCCGAGGCCGCCACGGTCACCGCCTGCTGACCCGACCCGCAGAATCGGCTCAGCGTCATCCCGGGCACGCTCTGCGGCCAGCCGGCCAGCAGCACCGACAGGCGGGCGATGTCGTCGCCGTGGTCTCCGGACAGGATGCCGTTGCCCGCGATCACGTCGTCGACGTCGGCCGGGTCGAAGCCGACCCGCTCGGCCAGTGCGGTCAGGCACCGCGCGAGCAGGGCCTGCGGGTGCACGCCGTGCAGTCCGCCGTCGGGGCGGCCGCGCCCGCGGGGCGTGCGGACCGCGTCGAGAATCCAGGCGTCGATGAGGGACTCCGATCGTTGTGGTTCGGACGAGACCGGCACAGGTCACCAGCGATCGTAATCCGTCTCTCGGCAGTGGAGAACCTCCTTCTCCAAATTGGCGAAGCTGTTCTCGTTCGGGGCCCCAGGTCGTCACGACTCCAGGTCGAGCGCCGCCCCGATCAACGCGAGGTGGCTGAGGCCCTGCGGCAGGTTGCCCATGAACGAGCGGTCGTCGGCATCGATCATTTCGGGCAACACGCCGACGTCGTTGGTCAGCTCGACGAGTTCGGCCATCAGGTCACGGGCCTCGGACGCGCGACCCACATGGTGCAGCGCCGAGACGGCCCAGAACGAGCATGCGACGAACGCCCCTTCGCGTTCCTCCTCACGCGCGCCACTGAACCGGAAAAGTAAAGGTCCGCAGCCTAACTCGCGACGTAGTGCGTCGATCGTGGCGGACATCCGTTCGCCACGGTCAAACCCGCTGCCGGCGTGCAGCAGAATCGACGCGTCCAGCTGACCGCTGCCCGGAAACCATTCGTAGCTGCCCAGGTCGTCGCTCCAGCAGTGGCGCTGCACCCAATCGCTGATCCGCTCGGCCTCGCCGGCCCAGCGGCCGGGGTCGCCGGGAATCTGGCCCTGGTCGGCCAGGTAGACCGCGCACCGCAGCGCCTGCCAACAGCCGAGCTTGGACGTCGTGTAGTGCTCTTGCCGCGGCAATTCCCACATGCCGGCGTCGCGGTGGCGCCAGGCGTCGCACGCCCGATCTGCGAAATCCGCCAGCAGATGGCCGGTTTCGGTATCCAGGACGTGGCCGCTGTCGACGTAGAGCCGCACTGTGTCAAAGAGGTCGGCGAAGATGCTCAGCTGCAGCTGCCCGTCGGCGCGGTTACCGGTCACCACCGGGCCGATTCCGCGCCAGCCGGCCGCCTCGAACCGGCTCACCGGGGGAGGCGGTGAACCGTCGAGGCAGTAGAAGACACCCACATCGGGAATGTGCCGGCGGACGGTTCGCAGCAGCCAAGCCACGGCGGCGTGCGTCTCCTCGCGAATCCCGAAGCGGCGCAAGGCGGACAGCGTGTATGCGGTATCGCGGATCCATGCGAAGCGGTAGTCCCAATTCTTTCCGCCCGACATCCGTTCGGGCAGCGAGGTGGTCGCGGCCGCCGCGATGGCGCCGGTCGGACTGAAGATGAGCAGCTTGAGCAGCAACACACTGCGGCGCACCGCCTCGGCCCACGACTCGGGGCATTCGAACTGCCCGGACCAGTTCCGCCAGAACGCGATGGTCTTGTCCAGCCCCTCGTCGATGTCGGACGCCGACGACAGCATCAGCGGTTCGGACTCCGAGGCGACCAGGCCGATCAGCCTCCGCAGGCCGGCCGTCGCGGTGAACGTTCCGGACGCCGTCTGGTCGGTCCACTCGACGTCGAGCTGCTCCGAGACACACACGCCCACGTTGAGCGACCCGGCTCGCAGCACCGCGCCGTGCGGGGTGCGCCGCGCCCACGGCGAGGAATGGTCGAAGCAGGTCCCCGGCGCGACCCGCCAGCGCATCGGCACCGTCCCGTCGAGGCCCTCCACGCGGCGGGCGAGTTCGGTCCACGGCAGCCGGCCACCGAAGCCGATGTTCAGCGCGTCGGTGACCCGGACCCGTCCCGACTCGGTGACGAAGGTCGTTTCCAGCACGTTGGTCTTCGGCAGGTAACGCCGCCGCGTGTGAAACGGGACGGTCGGCGTCAGGTCCAGGCGTCCGCCGTTGGGTTGGTCGAGCAGCGCGGCGAATACCGGGAGCGAATCCAAATCCGGAATCGGAAACCAATCAATGGCGCCGTCTTCGGCCACCAGCGCCACCGTGCGGCCGTCACCGATCGCCGCATAGCTGCTCAGCGCCGCGAAACCGGCTGTGCGGTAAGGAGATTCGGTTGGCGCCGAGGTCTCGGTATCAAGTTCTGGCGCCGGCACGTAGGAACGGGTTCCCCCACACGCCGCAGGTAAACGGCGCGGTGGGTGCATAACCGGGCGCGCAGCGGGTAGCCGGGCGCCATGACCAAGATCGGATACTTTCTCACCTGCGAGCAATTCGGCCCGAAGGAGCTCATCGACCAGGCCAAGCGGGCCGAGGACGCGGGATTCGACGCGCTGTGGATCTCCGACCACTATCACCCCTGGAATGACGAGCAGGGTCAGAGCCCGTTCGTGTGGGGAGTGATCGGTGCGTTGTCGGAGGCGACGTCGTTACCGGTCAGCACCGCCGTCACCTGCCCGACCATTCGGATCCACCCGGCGATCATCGCGCAGGCCGCGGCCACCGCGGCCGTGCAGCTAGACGGGCGCTTCGTGCTGGGGGTCGGCAGCGGCGAGGCGCTCAACGAGCACATCCTGGGCGACCCCTGGCCGTCGGCCGGTGTGCGGCTCGAGATGCTCGAGGAGGCGATCGACGTCATTCGCAAGCTGCACAAGGGCGGCGAGGTCAGCCACCACGGCAAGCACTACGAGGTGCAGGAGGCCCAGGTCTACACCCGGCCCGAGCAGCCGGTGCCGATCTACGTCTCGGCATTCGGCCCGCAGGCCGTGGAGCTGGCCGCCCGCATCGGCGACGGCTACAGCATCGCCATGCCCGACGGGGACCTGGTCAAGCAGTTCCGCGAGGCCGGGGGCGGCAACAAGCCGGTGCAGGGCGGAACGAAGGTGTGCTGGGACGCCGACGCCGACGCCGCGCTGAAAACCGCGCACCGGTTGTGGGCCAACGAGGGGTTGCCCGGCCAGACGTCCCAAATCCTGCCCCGGCCCAAGGATTTCGCCGCGCTGCAGTCGCTGGTGCCTACGGAGACCGTCGGCGAGAGCGTGGCCTGTGGCCCGGACCCCGACAAGCACGTCGCGCAGGTGCGCGAGTACATCGACGCCGACGTCGACGAGATCTACGTGCAGCAGATCGGTCCCGACATGGACGGGTTCTTCGCGGCGTGGCAGCGTGACGTGCTGCCCCAGGTGCGCGGGTAGGGCTCAGCCGATCACCCGCACCACGCCGGGCCGTCGAATCGATCACGAGTGATGAACTCCGCGACCGGCCGCCGGCGCAGCTTGGTCAACTGCCGCACCGGTTTTCCCAGCGGCACGACCGCGGCCACCGCATGCTGGTCGGGGATGCCCAGCAGGCGACGGACGTGATCTTCGGCCGCGATGGCCATCGTCGTGATGGTGCCGCCGTAACCCTCGCCGCGCGCGGCGAGCAAGATGTTCCAGATCAGCGGGTAAACCGACGCGCCCCCGGCGATGCCGACGCGGTCCAGGTCCTGATCGACGGCCGCGACGACGGCCAAGTCCACCGAAACCACAAGGACGACAGGCGCTTTGGCGATCGGTGCCACGAACGTGTCGGGGACCTCGGTTGCGTCAATGACGTCTTGCGGCACGCCGCTGGGATGCACCGAGTTCCAAGGGTTTTCGCCCGCCTGCAGCTGGGCGAAGTAACGGCGGGCCGCGGGCTTGCCGAGCTCGGCCAGCCGCCGGCGGATCGCCTCGCCGCGCACCACGGTGACGTGGGCGCCCTGCCGGTTGCCACCGCTGGGAGCGAACCGGGCGTGCTCGAAGATGCGGCTCAGCACCTCGTCGGGCAGCGGGTCGTCGGTGAATTCCCGTGCCGCGAAGGTCGTTCGCATCACGTCGTACAGCTGCATGGCGGGATGGCTCATCAACTCGCGGACGCGCGCCGCTCCAGGCGGAAGGTGCGTTCGAACCCCGCCGGGTGCGTCGTCAGCGTCACCTCCACGGCACCGCTGGGGGCGATGACGTAGCGTTCCTCCACGTCGGGTCCGTCGGTCCAGCGGCCGACCGGCTGACGCCGCAGGTCGTCTCGGTCGTGCAGGGCCGGGTCGAATGGAAACAGCACCGGGTCATACGGCGTGACGTCGCCGTCCGGCCGCCCGTTGACCAGCCGGCTGCACTCCACGAAGCGGAAGTGCCCGATGTTGTGCGCCGCTCGGTATTTGCGCTTCACCACCAGCGGGGAACGCCCGTCGGCCGGCAGCGAAACGTCCTTGCACACGATGGGGTCGAAGACGACCCCGGCGCCCGCCTCGGCCTCCCGGAACACCCCGAAATTCCTCGAAAAGCGTTCGGACAGTGCGAAACCGGACTCCTTGTCGAGGAAGACTGCAAGGCCGATGGCCGTGGCGGCGAAGGGATGCGGCGAGCGTTTCACCCGCTTCTCGCCGAAGGTGGTGCGCAGCATGCGCGACACCAGCGGGAAACCGCCCGCCCCGCCGACGACGTAGATGCCCGCAACCTCCGACCAGTCCACGTCCGTGCGTCCGCGCGCCGGATCGTGCAGGACGCGGCGCAGCAGCGCCATCGTCTGGTCGACCAGCGGTGCGCACACGCCGTAGACGTCGTCGATGGGGCAGGAGAAGGGAGGCCGATCGAGCGGGGACAGGTCCACCAGGAAGCGGCGCGTCTGCGGCCCGACGGACTCCTTGCGGGTGGCGCACTCCTCGGCCAACAGGTCGCGCTGTGCCGGGTCGAGGCCGGGCAGGCCGGCGCCGGCCAGCACGAGCTCGACGATCGCGTCGTCGAAGTCGTCACCGCCGAGGCGCTGGATGCCCTCGCTGACCACCACCTCGTTGGCGTGTCCGGTCATCTTCAGCAGCGACGCGTCGAACGTGCCGCCCCCGAGGTCGTAGATGAGCACGTATTCGCGTTTGGCGGTGATGGTAGAGCGGTACCGGTGGGCGTATTCCAGGCTGGCGGCCGACGGTTCGTTGAGCAGCGCGACGACCCGGAAACCGGCGGCCACATAGGCGTCCAGGGTGAGCAGGCGCTGGGCGCTCGAGGCGTTGGCCGGCACGCTGATCGCGGCCTCGATGGCTTCGCCCGGGGAGGGGGTGACGTTCGAGGTGCGCTGCAGAGCGGTTTTCAGCTGAGACAGGAAGCCGGTGAGCAGGTCGGCCAGCCGATAGGCGCGCCCGGCCAGGCTGACTTCGGTCTGCGGTCCGGCGTCGTTGAGCAGGCGCTTGAACGAGCGCAGCACCGACCATGCCGGGTCGTGGCGAACGGCGGCCGCGTCCGGGCCGAAGCGCAACTGCCCGGCGGCGTTGGCGGCGATCAGCGACGGCCACGCATCGTCGCCCTCGAAGGAGACGACGGGATAGTTGCCGCGATCGACGGCCGCGACGACGGTGTGGGTGGTGCCGAAGTCGATACCGACTCTCATCGCGCAAGTTTAGGACCGCGGCGCGGGCTTGGGCACAACCTTTTTGCCCGGCGTGCCGTCCGCGTTGGAGTCAGTCCTCGAAATGGCGCTCGTAGTCGTTGCGCTCGAGCCACCACTGCAGGTTGTAGGTCCCCATCGCCAGCAGCACCATCAACCCGGCGCAGACGACGCTGATGGTTGCGTTCACAGCCGGTCCATCGCGCGTGCCATGCGGGCGTCCTCGATGTAGCCGTAGTACCTCGGGGGGTGGGGATGGCGCGGCGTGTTCGCGTTCGCGGCCATCCGCCGCAGCGCGGCGCCGATGCGGCGGGCGAGGGGGGCACGACGCGCCCCCTGGACAACGGCGGCGCCGAAGAGCACCTGCTGGGTGGTGATCAGTACCTCGGCGGGGGCCACCTCGACCGAGGGCGCCGCCGAGGACGGTGGTGCGGTGGGCTCGTTGGCAGTGCGGGGTGAGGTCCGCAGTCCCGTTGGCGTGACCAGCATTTCGTTCACCTTCTTCGCGTGCGGCCGCGTTGACCAGGTAGTTCGGCCGCTGATGCGGTTAACGTACGGTCGGTGCCCACCGGTACGCACGCGTAGTCGACTACCTATCTGTGCGCGACTCGCTCCCGCGCTTCGGCAGCTCGTCCCATTGCCGCTGTAATTCGCGCTCGGCGGCGGTGGGGATCAGACCCGAGGGGGCGAAGAACTTCGAGGGCACCGGGTCGTCCTCGGTCAGCGGCCGGCCGGGCCCGCGGATCGCCCCGAGAGCGACCACGGCCCCGGCGATCACGACGATGACGACGGCCACCGCGAACAGGATGGACAGCGTGCCCTGGATGAGGGTGTTGCGGATGACGTCGTCGAGCTGGTGCGCGTTCTTGGCCGAACCGAACACCGTCTTGCCCGCCTGCCTGGCCGCCAGGTACGTCGAGTGCTGCGTCCAGTAGCCGACGGCCGGGTCGGGAGAGAAGATCTTCTGCCACGACGCCGTCAGCGTGACCGCGAGATCCCACAGCAACGGGATACCGGGGATCCACCCCCACTTCAGCAGGCCCTTCTTGATGACGATGACCGTGATCACGGTCAGCGCTATCGCGGCGAGCAACTGGTTGGCGATGCCGAACAGCGGAAACAGCGTGTTGATGCCGCCCAGCGGATCGGTCACCCCCATCAGCAGGATGCCGCCCCAGGCCGCGGCCACCGCCAGGCTGCACAGCCACACGCCCGGGCGCCAGCTCGGGCTGCGCAGCTTGGTGAGGGGTCCGCCGAGGTTTCCGAGGGTGTCGGAGAGCATGAAGCGGGCGACGCGGGTGCCGGCGTCGACGGCGGTGAGGATGAACAGCGCCTCGAACATGATCGCGAAGTGGTACCAGAACGCCTTGAGGCCGGCACCGCCGAACACCCGGTAGAGCACCTCGGACATGCCGACCGCCAGCGTCGGCGCCCCGCCGGTGCGCGACACGATCGACTTCTCGCCCACCCCGGCGGCGGCCGCGGTGAGCTGGTCCGCGGTCGCCGGGGCGCCGCGCAACCCGAGGCCGTTGACGTAGTGCGCGGCGGTGGCCGCGGTGCCGCCGGTCTGCGCGGCCGGCGCATTGAGCGCGAAGTACACGTGCTGGTCCAGGACCGCCGCGCTGATCAGCGCCATGACCGCGACGAACGATTCGGTCAGCATGCCGCCGTAGCCGATCAGCCGCATTTGGCTTTCCTTCTCCAGCAGCTTGGGCGTGGTCCCCGACGAGATCAGAGCGTGAAATCCGGACAGCGCCCCGCAGGCGATGGTGATGAACAGGAACGGGAACAGCGCGCCGGGGAACACCGGCCCGTCGCCGCGGGACGCGAACTGCGACACCGCGGGCGCCTGCATGACCGGGCGGGCGATGCAGATGCCGACCGCGAGCAGCGCGATGGCGCCGACCTTCATGAACGTCGACAGGTAGTCGCGCGGGGCGAGCAGCAACCACACCGGCAGCACCGACGCGACGAACCCGTAGCCGATGATCAGCCAGGACACCGTGACCGCCGACAGGTTCAACCACGATGCACCCCAAGGGGTTTCGCCGATCCAGGCACCGCCGGCCACGGCCAGCAGCAGCAGCGCCACACCGATGAGCGAAACCTCGGCGACCCGGCCGGGGCGCAGGAACCGCAGGTAGCAGCCCATGAACACAGCGATGGGAACGGTCATGGCGATGGAGAACACGCCCCAGGGGCTCTGGGCCAGCCCCCGCACCACCACCAGCGCCAGCACCGCGATGATGATCACCATGATGACGAACGCGCCGAGCAGCGCGGCCACCCCGCCGGTGGCGCCGAGTTCGTCGCGGGCCATCTGTCCCAGCGAGCGCCCGCGCCGCCGGGTGGAGATCCACAACACCAGGTAGTCCTGCACCGCGCCGGCGAACACCGCGCCGATGACGATCCAGATGCTGCACGGCAGGTAGCCCATCTGGGTGGCCAGCACCGGGCCGACGAGCGGTCCGGCCCCCGCGATGGCCGCGAAGTGGTGGCCGAACAACACCCGGCGATCGGTCGGCACGTAATCGGTGCCGTCGTCGAGAACCTCGGCCGGCGTGGCGTGGTCGTCGCGCGGGCGGACGATCTTCATCTCGATCAGGCGGGCGTAGAACCGGAACCCGATGAGGTAGGTGCAGATCGCCGCGACCACGAACCACACCGCGTTGACCGTCTCGCCTCGCGTGAAGGCGATGATCGCCCAGGCGACGGCGCCGAGCACCGCGATGATCGCGAACACGATCTTGTGCCGCGCGGTGATGGGGGAGCGGTCGACGATGGCGACGGGCGGCAGGTCTGCGCCGGTGTGGATGTAGCTGACGTCGTTGTCGTGCCCTGTGATCGCCACGGACGGAAACCCTACGCGCGCAAAATGAACTGTGCCTGCCGGAAAGCGGCTCGTTCAGTACAGCGCGCGCACGGCGTCGATGGTGTCGGCCTCGCCGGGGCTTTTGTCGTCGCGATAGCGCACCACGCGGGCGAACCGCAGCGCCAGGCCGCCGGGGTAGCGCGACGACTTCTGCACGCCGTCCAGGGCGATCTCGACGACCTGCTCGGGCCGGACCTCGACGACGTAACCGTCCGTACCGTCGATGGCCAGTTCGCTGAACCGGGCGGTCTGCCACTCCAGCATGGCGTCGGTCATGCCCTTGAAAGTCTTTCCCACCATGATGAATTCGCCGCTGCCCGGATCGCGGGCGCCCAGGTGGATGTTGGAGAGTTTGCCGCGGCGGCGCCCCGAGCCCCACTCCACCGCGAGCACCACCAGATCCAGCGTGTGCACCGGCTTGACCTTCAGCCAGCCGGCGCCGCGGCGCCCCGCCTGATACGGCGCGTCGGGCGCCTTGGCCATCACGCCCTCGTGCCCGGCGGCCAGCGTCGCGTCCAGGAAGGCGCCCGCCGCCGCGGGGTCGGCGGTGAGCAGCCGGTCGACCCGCTGCGCCGGTGGCACCAACGCGTCCAGGGCGGCCAGCCGGTCGGCGGTCGGGGCGTCGAGCAGGTCGACGCCGTCGCGATGCAGGACGTCGAAGAAGAACACCGAAAGTTGTTGTGCGGCAAGGGCTGCGGCGATGTCGACGGAGCGGCCGAAGCGGGAGGCGGTGACCTGGAAGCGCTGCGGTGAGTTGTCGGGCCGCAGCGCGATCGCCTCGGCGTCGGCGATCAGGTGATCGACCGGCAGTGCCAGCGTGGCCTCCACCACCTCGGGCAGCCGGGCGGTGACGTCGTCCAGGCTCCTGGTGTAGACGGTGACCTCGTCACCGGCGCGGTGGATCTGCACCCGCGCCCCGTCCAGCTTGGCTTCGAAAATGGTTGGGCCGCCGTGGCGTTCGATCGCGTCGGCCACGCTCGTCGCGGTCTGCGCCAGCATCGGGCCGACCGGGCGGCCGACCCGCAGGGTGAACTGGTCCAGCGCCGCGGGTGCACCGGACAGGGCGGCCGCCGCCACCGCAGGCAGGTCGCCGCCCAGCATCGCGGCGCGCTGCACCGCGGCGGCCGGCAGGCCCGCGGCCTTGGCGACCGCGTCGGCCATGATCCCGGCCAGCGCGCCCTGGCGCAGCTCGCCGCCGAGCAGCCGCAGCAGGAAGGCCTGCTCGGTGTCGGTGGCGGCGGCGAACAATGCGTTCAGCAGGGCGGCGCGCCGGGCCTGCGCGCCCTTGCCGGACACGGCGCCGATGTGGGAGAAGGTGGCGTCGACCCCGCCGACGGTCAGCGAGGCGTGTGGGGACGCGGGCGGGCGCGAGCGCAGCGCCGCCCAGCCCACGCCGATCTGGCGTTGCCGCAACTCGCCGGACAGCCACGACACGATGACGGCGACCAGCGCGCCATCCGGCGCGGCGCGGCGCAGCAGGTCGGCGATGTGGGCGACTTTGGTCAGCCGCGACGACGTGCTCGAGACGTCGGATGACGTCGCGGCCACGTCGAGAAGGAGCACGGTTGCCAGCTTGGCACGGCTCGGTGACAGGCCTGGAGTGCGGACACGCTAGCGTGCCTACGTAACGTTACAGATTGCACAGGATCTGACAACCCAAGAAGGAGACGTCCGGATGGAGATCAACGGGAAGAAGGTCGTCGTCATCGGCGGCGCATCGGGAATGGGGCGTGCCAGCGCCGAGCTGCTGCATGAACGCGGCGCGGATGTCGCCATCCTCGATCGCGAGGGCTCCGACGGCAAGACGGTCGCCGAGGGCGTCGGCGGTACCTTCTATCCCGTCGACGTCACCGACTTCACCGGCACCGAGGAGACGCTGCAGGCCGCGGTCGACAAGCTCGGCGGATTGCACGTCGTGATCACCACCGCGGGCGGCGGCATCGCCAAGCGGACGCTGACCAAGTCCGGTCCGCACGACCTCGAATCCTTCCAGTCCGTGATCGACCTCAACCTGATCGCCACGTTCAACATCAGCCGGCTGGCCGCCGCGCACATGGCCAAGAACGAGCCCGAGGACCCCGACACCGGTGAGCGCGGCGTCATCATCAACACCGCCTCCATCGCGGCCTACGAGGGCCAGATCGGCCAGGTCGCCTACACCGCCGCCAAGGCGGGCATCGCCGGCATGTGCCTGACCATGGCCCGCGACCTGGGCTCGGTGGGCATCCGGGTGCTGGCCATCGCCCCGAGCCTGTTCGCGACCGGTCTGACGCAGGGCATTCCGGACGAGTTCGCCACGCAGCTCACCAAGGACGCGGCGTTCCCCAAGCGCCTCGGCCGTCCCGAGGAGTACGCGAAGCTGGCCGCCGCCATCGTGGACAACCCGATGCTCAACGGACAGTGTCTGCGCCTGGACGCCGGGCAGCGGTTCGCACCCAAGTAACCCCCCGTCGGGGCCCTCCCCGCATTAAGTACACTCTTTAGGCAGCCGCCCCGCTTCCCCTCGAAGCGGGGCAGGCCACCCAGCTTCTGGGGCGATCACACCCGGCCGGCATGCTGCGCGAGGAGGGCCCTGATGGGTATCGCAATAACCGACGACCATCGTGAACTGGCCGAGGTGGCCCGCGGGTTCTTGACCTCGCAGAAGGCGCGGTGGGCGGCCCGATCGCTGCTCGACGCCTCGGACGAGCCGCGGCCCGGGTTCTGGGCGAACCTGGTCGAGCTGGGGTGGCTCGGCCTGCACGTCGAGGAAGAGTACGGCGGCTCCGGGTACGGGCTGCCCGAACTGGTCGTGGTGATCGAAGAGCTCGGCCGCGCGGTGGCGCCGGGACCGTTCGTGCCCACCGTCATCGCGTCCGCGGTGATCGCCAAAGACGGTACCGCCGAACAGAAGTCGCGGCTGTTGTCCGGCCTGATCGACGGGACGGTCACCGCGGGCATCGGGCTGGACAGCCAGGTGCGAATCAACGACGGCTCGAACGGTCGGACAGCCGACGGTGAGGCCGGAATCGTGTTGGGCGCCGGGCTGGCCGACCTGTTGCTGATCGCCGCGGGCGACGACGTGCTGGTGCTCGAGCGCGGCCGCGACGGTGTCTCGGTCGAGGTGCCGGAGAACTTCGATCCGACGCGGCGATCCGGACGCGTCCGCCTGCGCGACGTGCGCGTCGGCGACGACGACATCTTGACGGGGGCAAGGCAATCGGCGCTGGCCCGCGCCCGCACCCTGCTGGCCGCCGAGGCCGTGGGTGGGGCATCGGACTGCGTCGACGCCGCTGTCGACTACGCCAAGGTGCGCCAGCAATTCGGCCGCACCATCGCCACCTTCCAAGCGGTCAAGCATCACTGCGCCAACATGCTGGTCGGTGCGGAATCCGGGATCGCCGCCGTCTGGGACGCCGCCCGGGCGGCATCCGAGGACTTATCCGAGGACGAAGCGCAGTTCCGCCTGATCGCCGCGGTGGCCGCGACGCTGGCCTTTCCCGCCTACGTCCGCAACGCCGAACTCAACATCCAGGTGCACGGCGGCATCGGCTTCACCTGGGAACACGATGCGCATCTGCATCTGCGCCGGGCGGTGGTGAGCGCGGCGCTGTTCGGCGGTGACGCCCCCGCCGCCGACGTGTTCGAGCGCACCGCCGCCGGCGCTGTCCGGGAGAACAGCCTCGACCTGCCGCCCGAAGCCGAGGAATTGCGCGCCGGCATCCGCGCCGACGCCGCCGAGATCGCCGGGCTGAGCAAGGAGGCCCAGCGCGACAAGCTGATCGAGACCGGCTACGTGATGCCGCACTGGCCCAAGCCGTGGGGACGTGCGGCCGACGCGGTCGCGCAGCTGGTGATCGAGGAGGAGTTCCGCGCGGCCGGCATCAAGCGTCCCGACTACGGGATCACCGGTTGGGTGATCCTGACCCTGATCCAGCACGGAACGCCTTGGCAGATCGAAAGATTCGTGGAGAAGGCGCTGCGCAAGGACGAGATCTGGTGCCAGCTGTTCTCCGAACCCGACGCCGGCTCGGACGCCGCGTCGATCAAGACGCGGGCCACCCGGGTGGACGGCGGCTGGAAGATCAACGGCCAGAAGGTGTGGACCAGCGGGGCGCACTACTGTGCGCGCGGCCTGGCCACGGTGCGCACCGACCCCGACGCCCCGAAGCACGCCGGCATCACCACGGTGATCGTGGACATGAAGGCGCCCGAGGTCGAGGTGCGGCCGCTGCGCCAGATCACCGGCGGTTCGGACTTCAACGAGGTCTTCTTCAACGACCTGTTCGTCCCCGACGAAGACGTCGTCGGGACGCCCAACTCCGGATGGACCGTCGCGCGGGCGACGCTGGGCAACGAGCGAGTCAGCATCGGCGGCAGCGGATCGTTCTATGAGGGGCTGGCCGACCAACTGGTGCAGCTGACCGAGCAGCGCCCGGATCGGTTGGCGGGCGGGCGGATTCGGGTCGGCTCGTACCTCGCCGAGGAAACCGCGTTGCGGCTGCTGAACCTGCGGCGCGCCGCGCGCAGCGTGGAAGGCGCGGGCCCCGGACCGGAAGGCAACGTCACCAAGCTGAAGCTGGCCGAGCACATGGTGGAAGGCGCCGCGATCATGGCGGCGCTGCTGGGTCCCGAGGTCGCCCTGACCGACGGTCCCGGCGCCCTGGCCGGCCGGCTGATGATGGGAGCCCGCGGCATGGCGATCGCGGGCGGCACGTCGGAGGTGACGCGCAATCAGATCGCCGAGCGGATCCTCGGCATGCCCCGCGACCCGCTGATCAACTAGGGGTCACGCCGGCGCGAACTGCGCCGCGCCACCGCTGCCACGCTTTGGCCGCAGGTCGACGGGCATGCCGCAGATCACCGAATCCGGTTCGCAGTCAACGATATTGGCGGCGACCCGCAGACCGCTCTGTTCGGCGAGCTCGACGATGGCGATGACGTAGGGGGTGGGGATCTCCGGGTTGTAGGAGTGATGGTTGACCGTGTAGGTGAACACGGTGCCCCGCCCGGAAACCGGCCGCGCCTGCAGCGAACCCCCGCACTCGCGGCATACGCCGCTGTCTGGATGCACCCAGCGCGCACAGTCGTCGCAGTACTCGATGAGCAGCGGCCCGTCTGACACGACGAATACAGTACACTCTATTGATTCGATGCGGTGTGGTCTGACGGGCGGTGTGCATGACGCATTTCGAGAAAGACGCGATCCTGTCCGGCATCGGGATCTCCCGGATCGGCCGCCGCACCGGTATCCCCGGTCTGGACTTGACCATGGAGGCGGTGCGCGCCGCCATCGAGGACGCCGGACTTGCGGCGACCGACATCGACGGCATCGCGACCCTCGGAGACACGCCCGCCGCGGACGTCAACGCCCAGCTGCACATCGACGCCGCGGACTGCGGTGCGGGCTTCGGCACCGGCGGGCTGCTCTCGCCGGTGATGTCGGCCTGCCGCGCGGTCGCCGAACGCCGGGCCCGCCACGTCGTCGTGTACCGGACGATACAAATGCTCGGCGGCACGGTGCCGGTCAAGCAGGAGGAGAACGCCGCGGCCCCGCCGCTGGCGCGGATGTTCGAAACCCCCGAGGGCGAGCCGAAGCCGGCCGTCGGTGCGATGGACGACGTCAACGATCTGGTTGCCGCGCATGCCTATTCGGCCGCCAACTGGCTGGCGCTCAACTGCCGCCGTCACATGGAGCTGTACGGGACCACCAAAGAACAGCTGGGCTGGATCGCGCTCAACGGCAGGCGCAACGCCGCGTTGAATTCCCGTGCGGTGTACCGGGATCCGATGACGATGGCCGACTACCTGGGCGCGCGATTGGTGTCCACCCCACTCGGGCTGCTGGACTGTGACGTCCCGATCGACGGCTCGATCGCGGTGGTGGTGTCGCACGCGGAGTACGCCGCCGACTGTCCGCACCGCGCGGTGAAGGTGGAGGCGATCGGCGGGTCCGACGGCGCCGGTGGCTGGTTTCACCGCGCCGACTACCCCAAGATGGCGATGTCGGATGCCGCGGCCCAGATGTGGTCGCGCACGACGTTGACACCCGCCGACCTCCAGGTCGCCCAGCTCTACGACGGATTCACCTACCTCACCCTGGCCTGGCTGGAAGCGCTCGGCATCTGCGGTGACGGCGAGGGTGGCCCGTTCGTCGAGGGTGGGGAGCGGATCGCCCGGGACGGGCAGCTGCCGCTGAACACCTACGGCGGCCAACTTTCGGCCGGCCGCATGCACGGCTACTGGGCGCTGCACGAAGGGTGTCTGCAGTTGCGCGGCGACGCGGGGGAGCGGCAGGTCGCCCGCCGCCCCGAGGTGGGCGTGGTCTCCGTCGGCGGTGGGCCCGTCGCCGGGTGCATGCTGCTGACCTGTTGAGCGCGAGCGTGATCGAGCCCGGATGACTGAGGAGCCCGCGACCGGCCAGGCGAACAAACTCGCTTCGCTGGTGGCCCGCGACATCGAGGCCGACATCGTCCGCCGCGGCTGGGCGGTCGGCGAATCGCTGGGATCCGAACATGCCCTGCAGCAGCGCTTCGGGGTGAGCCGGTCGGTGCTGCGCGAGGCCGTGCGGCTGGTCGAACACCATCAGGTCGCGCGGATGCGCCGCGGACCCAATGGCGGCCTGTACATCTGCGAGCCCGACGCGGGACCGGCCACCCGCGCGGTCGTCATCTATCTCGAATACCTCGGCACGACGCTGGGCGACTTGCTCAATGCGCGTCTCGTGCTCGAGCCGTTGGCGGCCTCGCTCGCCGCCGAGCGCATCGACGAGGCCGGGATCGCGCGGCTGCGTGCGGTGCTGCACGCCGAGCAGCAGTGGCGGCCCGGCTTACCGGCGCCGCGCGACGAGTTCCACATCGCGCTGGCCGAGCAATCCAAAAACCCGGTGCTGCAACTGTTTATCGACGTCCTGATGCGGCTCACCACCCGCTACGCCCTGGCGTCGCGAACGGATTCGGCAACCGAGGCCAGCGAGGCGGTCGACCATCTGCACGCCCACCACTCCGCGATCGTCGCCGCCGTCACCGCCGGCGATTCGGCGCGCGCCAAGACGCTGTCGGAACGACACGTCGAGGCCGTGACCGGCTGGCTGCAGCGGCATCACGCCGGCGACGGCGGCCCGGGGCGTGCGACGCGCCGGCGACTCGATTCCGAGGCGCCCCGGGGCAAACTGGCTGAGTTGC